>JBCCCC010000018.1:0-35731 GCA_039033695.1 Pseudomonadota bacterium
CGCATCGATCGTCTGCGTGTGATTATCCGGCAGCTCGCCGCCATCGACGAAGCCGGTGCCATAACAAAACATATCCAATGGCCGCTTGGCGGTAAGGCGCGGATCCAACTGACGCAGGCTACCGGCTGCCGCATTTCGTGGGTTCACGAACGTCTTCTCGCCATTCGCTGCGGCCTGTCGATTAAACGCATCGAAGCCCGCGCGCGGCATAAAGATCTCACCACGCACCTCTAGCCGTTCAGGATAACCGCTGCCACTCAGGCTCAATGGCACCGAACGAATCGTGCGCACATTATGGGTTATGTCCTCGCCGGTTTTGCCATCTCCGCGCGTTGCAGCGCGGACAAGCTGACCGCGCTCATAGAGTAGTGACACGGCCGCACCGTCCAGTTTCGGCTCTGCACTAAACGACACACGGCTGGCGTCTTCCAGCTCGAGCCGCTGCGCCACACGATCCGCGAACTTGTCCAATTCATCATCAGAGAAGGCATTATCCAGCGACAACATCGGCTGCAGATGTGAAATGGTCTGGAAATCACTAAGCGGTTCCGCGCCAACACGCTGCGTCGGCGATTGCGCAGTCACCAGCTCGGGAAACGACGCCTCCAGAGACTGTAGCTCCTGCATAAGCCGATCGTACTCCGCATCGGGTACCTTGGGCGCATCCAGAACATAGTAGTCGTGATTGTGGCTGTCTATTTGCTGTGCCAACGCTGCGGCGCGTTTGCGTTGTTGCTTGCTCGGGCGGCCCGACATTACAGCTTTAAGTGTTTGAGTTCGTACTGGATGAGTTCCTCGCGCATGAACCGTTCACGCTGGATACTCATCGTGCTGCCGTCTCCATCCAGCAGCTCGCCCTGCAACGATATAGCCACTGCGCGAGCGGTTTCGATCATCTTGTCGAAGGCATCCACGCCGCGGCCGGGACCAGGTCGCAGCATGAAGAAGCTGAGGCCGGCGAGCGACTGATCCTTGAGATTCTGCAGATCGAAGCTGCCAGGTTCCGTGAGACTCGCGACTGAGAACACCGCGGCGTCAGAGTTATCGTCGAATAGCCTGTGGAAAATGCCGAACATGCCATGTTGCAGACCCACACCACGCAGATTCAGAATGACTTCCTCTGCCGGGAACTCGCCACCGTCTTTCTTGACGATGCGCAGTGAAATGACCTTCTCTGGCACATCAGACTGATACTCAGACTCCTCGTCTTGGTCGGCGTCCGCGGCATCGGCGGTAGGCTCGTCTTCGTATGCTGCTTCGGCGCCGGCGTCCGGCAAGTCGATGTCAACCTGGGTTGGCGCGGCGCGCTGCGATCGTTCTTGAGGTGCGCGCTCATCATCGGGTGCACCAGGTGCCAGATCATCCATGCGCGGTTCGATTCGCGACTCGAGCGGGGAGTTACGCACATCAGCAGCATGTTTGCGGCGCGCATTCCAATACACGGCCGCGACGATGACTGCTCCAATTACTAATAACGCCAGTCTCAGACTGTCCATCTCGATCGCCTGCTGTTTATCTAGCCGGTCGCCATTTGTACCGCTTCATCAATATCCACGTTGACCAGACGAGACACGCCCGGCTCACTCATCGTGACACCCATCAGTTGTTGCGCCATTTCCATCGTGGTCTTGTTATGACTGATGAACACGAACTGCACCGACTCGGACATCTCTTTCACGATATTACAGAACCGACCGACGTTGGCATCATCAAGCGGTGCATCGACCTCGTCCAGCATACAGAACGGCGCCGGGTTCAACTCAAATATCGCGAACACAAGCGCCACGGCTGTTAGTGCCTTCTCACCGCCGGACAAGAGGTGGATGGTACTGTTGCGTTTGCCTGGCGGCCTCGCCATGACCGTCACACCCGCCGCGAGCATATCGTCGCCAGTCAGCTCCAGATAGGCCTGGCCACCACCAAAGAGTTTTGGGAATAACCTCTGGAACCCACTATTCACCTGGTCATAAGTTTCCTTGAAGCGGTTACGTGTTTCGCGATCAATCTTGCGAATCGCGTTTTCGAGCGTGGTTAGTGCCGCATTCAGATCCGCTAGCTGCGCGTCCAGGTATTCCTTGCGTTCGGCCTGTTCCTTGAACTCGTCAATCGCCGCCAGGTTTATCGGGCCAAGCCGCTCAATCTTGCGCTGCAACTTTTCAAGCCCTTCGGCCCAACCCTCGGCAGTTGCCTCCTCGGGCATTTCCGACTGGATCAGCGCGATCTCGAAACCGGTGGTCTGGAACTGCTCCAGCAAACCTTCCTGGCGCACACGCGTTTCCTGGCCAGCCAGACGCGCTTCACCCAGCGCATCACGCGCTTCAGAAACTGCCTGCTCGTGGTCGCTGCGCTGCTGTTCGAAGTTGCGCAATTGCGCTTCCGTATTCTCGACACGACGCCGGGCCTCACCAAGCTCCGCCTCAATCTCGACGCGCCCGCCCAGCTGCTCCTCCAACGTCTTTTGCATGTGAGCAACTGGCGCCTCAGCTTTACTCATCTCGTGTTGCAATGCATTTTGCCGTTGTTGATATTGTTCAAGCTGACTTTGCATGCGCGCAAGACTCTGCTCGGCAGACTCGCGCGAGCTGCGGCGTGATTCGTAGCGAATCGCCATATCTTGTGCTGCGGCGCGATCTTCGCTGGCCTGTGCTCGCACGCGGCTCAAATCAGCCCGTCGCTCGTCGCGCTGCATCTCCAGTCGCGCACGATCGTCCGCAACTGATGCAATCGTCTGCGCGCTGCGCTCAAGCACTTGTTGGCTCAGCGCGATCTTGCGCTGCGCATCGGCGATTTCCTGCGCTGTCTCTTCCAGTGCACGTGCACTGCTCGCGCGACGCTCCTCACCTTCAGTTAGCCGAATGGCAGCACTCTCAACGGCTGCCGCGGCCGCAGCTGCGTCGCGGTTGGCTTGGGCCGCGCGCTGACGAAGTTCGTCTCGCGTTGACTCAAGGCTGGCAATGTCCGACTGAGTCGCCTCCAGCGATTGCTCATCCTCGCGCACGGCAATGCTCTGCGCGTCGACGCGTTTCTTCAGCTCACGAATGTCCTGCTCGCGTTGCAGCACACCGCTGCGTGTGTCATCGCCGCGGCTAACGCGCACCCAATGACGGCTCAACCAAATCCCGTCGCGCGTGATGACCGACTCATGATCCTCAAGACGGTCACGCATTGCCAACGCATCGGGCAATGATTCTGCTTTGACCACTGTCGCCAACACGTGGCTGGCAGCCGCAGGCGCATTATCAACAACGGACGTCAGCCGGCTCTCGCGATTCGCAGCGCCGGTACCGCCATTTGCAACCAGAACCAGACTGCCATCACCCACGTTCGCCAAACTCTTGATTGCTGAGTCAACATCATCAACGCAGACGGCCTGCAAGTAGCTGCCAAGGACCGTCTCGACCGCACGCTCCCAACCTTCATCAACGCGAAGTCGTTGCGCAACACGTTGCGCATCGCTGTAATTGTTCGCGCTAAGCCATTTTCCGATGTCGCCATCGCCCTCGCCTAACGCGGCTTTCTGCAGGGCTTCCAGAGACGCAAATCGACCAAGCATTTTCTGCAATTCCGAGCGTTTGGCGTCCAGCTGTTGCGTCAACTGGTTGGCACGCTGGCGTTTGCTGGCCAGGTTTTCATCAGCGCCCTTGAGGTTCTGTTCGGCTTGTTCGAATGCAGAAGCACTGCTCACAGATTGCTCGCGAGCCTCTTCATGGCTCTCGCGTAGCGCGTGGAGCGGGATTGCATCACGCTGCTCGGTGAGTGACTGGCTGCGTGCATTCAACCGTGACAATCGCTCATTGAGTTGTTCCGTTCGTGTGTTCTCAACCTGAACCAGCCGCTCGGCCTCGCTGGCGCGCTGATTGAATGTATCCCATTCATCCTGCCAGGTAGCCATCGCCTGTTCGGCGCGCTGCAACGACGCGGTTGAGGCTGCCTCGCGTTCGCGAGCGGCTTCAACACCGGGCTCGAGCTCCGACAAAGTCAACTGCAATTGCTCAAGCTGACTGGCGTCCTTGGCAATGTGTTCGACGATTTCGGCCACGCCATCCGCAGCGCGTTTGAGGTCTGCCTCTTGACGCTCGCGCATCTCTCGATTGTGCGCGATGGATTGCTCGAGTCGGGCGATCTCCGCGCCGATCTTGTAGTAGCGGCCCTGCACGTCATTGAAGGTGTCGCTGGTTTCGGTCAACCGCTCGCGAGTTTGCTCTATTTCGGCTTCCGCCTTGCGTTGCGCAGACAACGACGCCTGCAGCTGATTCTCACACTCAGCCAGCAAGCGGTCATTCTGCTCGGCAATGAGCGCCAATTCCTGCAAGCGCAAACCCAGCAGTTCAGCCGTTGTTCTGCGCTCTTCGGCCTTCAGCTTTTTGTAACGGACCGCCGCCTTTGCCTGGCGGTCGAGCCGGCGCAGTTGGGCCTGCACTTCCTCAAGCAAATCACTTAGCCGCTCGAGGTTCTCTCGCGTGTGCTTGATTCTGTTCTCGGTTTCGCGTCGGCGCTCCTTGTACTTGGAAATGCCCGCTGCTTCTTCAATGAAGACACGCATCTCCTCAGGCTTGGCTTCGATCAGCCGAGAGATCATGCCTTGCTCAATAATCGAATAACTGCGCGGACCGAGACCAGTGCCAAGAAAGATCTGCGTGATGTCCTTACGTCGACACTTCGTACCATTCAAGTAGTAGGTCGATATCGCATCGCGCGACACTGTGCGGCGGATAGAGATCTCATTATAACCCGCATACTGGCCACCAACGGTGCCATCACTGTTGTCGAACAACAGCTCTATCGATGCAGTTCCAACTGGTTTTCGCGCGCTGGAGCCATTGAAGATTACATCGGTGATGGAGTCGCCACGCAAGCGACTGGCCGAGCTTTCGCCCATGACCCAACGCACCGCATCGATGACATTCGATTTGCCGCAGCCATTGGGGCCAACGACACCGACCAAATTGCCCGGAAAATCGATCGTCGTAGGCTCTACAAACGACTTGAAGCCGGAAAGCTTGATTTTGCTTAATCGCATTTAATTTCTAGATCGCTCTTGCACAAACGCACAATCATGAGCGCGCTTGTCGATTTGTATACTAATGACCCGCCATCGCCGGCGGGTCGACTCTCTGGTGCCTAAGGCGCAATTGTGCTGCCGCAACCGTGGCACCGCTCAAGCCGGCTAGTGTAAGCTAAATCGGCTGGCAAAACGATTGTCGGCAATTACCCACAATAGCGACCTCGCCAGGTCGAGTGACAGGATCAAGCATGGCCTCAAGCATAGAAAAAACCCCGCGTCCAGGTCCTTCCCGAGACCTGGAAACCTTCCCAAACCCGAATTCCGATACGGACCTGGTTATCCGAATACACACGCCAGAATTCACCTGCCTGTGCCCCAAAACCGACCAGCCGGACTTCGCTACTATCTATATTGAATACATCCCCGGGCGGCTATGCGTCGAACTCAAATCGCTCAAGCTGTATTTCTGGTCATACCGTGAGCAAGGCGCCTTTCACGAGGCCGTCACCAACCAGATACTGGACGATCTGGTTGCGGTGCTTAAGCCGCGTTTCATGCGCGTCACCAGCGATTTCAACGTCCGCGGCGGTGTCTACACAAACGTTGTTGTCGAACATCGGGATGCGAACTGGAAACCCGCGCCCAGCGTTCACTTGCCAACACCGGGTCATCTTGGGCAAAAGCTCTGAATTTGCGAATCTTGGTTGGCTTCACTTGCCGTCGATTGTCTGTATAATCCCCGCGCTAGATAAATTCCCGGCCCCGGAGGGTTCTCATGCCGACGAAGAAAAAGGCAAAGAAAACAACGACTAAGAAAAAGGCTACCGCGACCAAGCGGCCGGCAAAAAAAGCCGTTGCCAAGAAGTCTCCCAGCAAGAAGAAAGTGGCCAAAAAGAAAGTAGCCAAGAAAGCGGCAACCAAGAAGGCTACGGCGAAAAAAACATCCAAGAAAAAGGTCGCTAAAAAGGCCGCCAAGAAGGTAGCCACCAAGAAGGCCCCTTCCAAGAAGAAGCCTGCGGCCAAGAAAAAAGCCACGAAGAAAGCTGCTACCAAGAAACCGACTGCCAAGAAGGCTGCGAAATCGAAAGCGGTAGCCAAGAAAAAGCCCGCTGCCAAAAAGGCCCCGGCAAAAAAGGTAGCTAGAAAAACACCCGCCAGAAAAGCCGCGCCGGCGCGCGCAGCGCGATCTCGCTCCGAGATGATTAGCGGCCCAATCCATGGCATTGCGCCTTACCAACCGAAGCGTGGTGAGGAGTACATGAGCGACGAACAGCTGGAGCATTTCCGCGAGATTCTGTCGGCATGGAAGAAAGAGCTCATGGAAGAGGTCGACCGCACCGTGCACCATATGCAGGACGAGGCGGCAAACTTCCCAGACCCGAATGACCGTGCCACGCAAGAGTCCGAGTTTGGGCTTGAACTGAGAACACGCGACCGCGAGCGCAAGCTACTGCGCAAGATCAGCTCAGCGCTGCAACGCATCGATGACGGCACCTATGGTTATTGCGACGAAACAGGTGAAGAGATCGGCCTGAAACGCCTCGAAGCACGGCCGGTTGCAACGCTTTGCCTGGAAGCGCAGGAGCGCCGCGAGTTGGCGGAACGCCAGTTCCGTGATCGGGACGATCGCTACCGCTAGGGATTACGTTGGTCGCTTCGCTCCGTCGCCGACGGGGCGCCTGCACCTTGGGTCATTGCTGGGTGCCGTGGTCAGTTTTCTCGATGCGAGATGCCACGGCGGCCGCTGGCTCGTGCGCATTGAAGACATCGATCCGCCACGAGAAGTCGCAGGCGCCGCGCATGACATCCTGACGAGCCTGAGCGCGCATGGCCTCATCTGGGATGGAGAGGTTCAGTTTCAACGGCACTCTTTAGACCAACACGAGGCGGCAATCCGGCAGCTGATCGATGGTGGACACGCTTACTATTGCCAATGTTCACGTAAACGTCTAATCGCCGATGGCCATCAGCATTGTTATCCAGGTCTGTGTCGCGATGCCGGTCATACCGAGGGCGCACTGCGGGTCCGGGTGGATAACATGCCGATTCAGATTCAAGACAGGTGGCAAGCACCATTGAATCAAGTACTGTCCGAGTCACCCGGTGACTTCATCATTCGTCGGCGCGATAACCTGATCGCCTACCAACTCGCGGTCGTCATCGATGATGCGACATCTGGCATTACGGATGTTGTGCGCGGCGTCGATATCTATGACTCCACGCCGCGCCAAGCCTGGCTACAGCAGCTGCTTGGGTTGCCGCAGCCTCGCTACGCTCACTTCCCGGTGATTGTTGATGAGCTCGGCGTTAAGTTAAGTAAGCAAACCGGTGCCGCTGAGCTCGAAAACGCCAACGCATTGGGCAATTTGCGCGCGGTACTAGCCATGATTGGCCTGCCGACTGCCGAATTGCCACGCAGCGCCCTGCCCGAACAGGTGCTGAAGTGGGCAGTCACCCAGTATCACGACCAACTACTGAAGAGCCGGGCAAACTTCATTTCAGGTGCTAATCATGCGCCGATCGGCTGACAATTCGGTTAGAATGCTGCGAAACCAACTTATCCGGTGACACCGTGCGCACAATCAAGAAGTATCCAAATCGACGGCTCTATGACACGACGCTGAGTAAGTACATCACACTGGCTCATATACGGAATCTTGTCATCGAAAAGGAGTCGTTCGTCGTCATTGACAAAAAGTCTGGCGAAGACATCACGCGCGCCATTCTGATGCAAGTCATCAGCGAGCAAGAGCAGCACGGTGAGCCGGTAATGACCGAGGATTTCCTGTCACAGATTATCCGCACCTATGGCAGCGCGATGCCCAGCGTCGTCAGCAACTATCTTGAGCAGAGCCTGCGGCTGTTCGTCAACCAGCAAGCCCAGGCCCGCAACACCATTCGCAAAGTCGTTGGTATTGATCCAGTTGATGCGGTTGCTGGCATGGCACAGCGTAACTTTGCGCGTTGGCGTGCCGTGCAGGAAGAAGTATTTCGCGTTTTGTCGGGCAAGCCCGCCAATGATGAATCGGATCAGGCGCCTGAAGACAGCAAAGACGCGCCAAAAGGTCATCGTAAGCGATAACTATGCAGGTCACTAGCGGGTTTCGCCCGGCGCGCGGCTTATCCAACAGACACCTGCAAACGTTGCTCCCGGCTTTCGGCCTGGTCGCCACACCGCGGCCCCCTACGCGCCGCGAAGTACTGAGCCTCCCGGACGGCGATACGCTCGCACTCGATTGGCTGGACAAGCCAGCCGATGCCGATGCGCCCGTGCTGGTGGTCCTGCATGGGCTGGAGGGGTCGAGCGACTCCAGCTATGCAAGAGGCCTGTTACACGCTGCTGGGCAAAACGGCTGGCACGCCCTGGTAATGCACTTTCGCGATTGCGGCGACCATCGCAACCGACTGCAACGCCGCTACCATGCTGGCGAAACGGGTGACATCGAATACTGTTTCGACATCTTGCGCGAACGTTTCGCGACTAACCGATTGTTCGCTGCTGGCTTCTCGCTCGGCGGCAACGCGTTGCTCAAGTATCTCGGCGAGCGCGGCGTTCTAGCACACACGAACGCAGCAGTCGCGGTCTCGGTACCGTTCGAGCTACAAAAAGCATCGGATGCTATTTCAACTGGCTTTTCAAAAGTTTATCAATGGCACCTCATGCGAAACATGAAGCGCGCATTGCGCCGGAAGTTCGCACCGCATAACGCTCCGTTTGATTATTCCGCCGCCATGCGCACCGTCACGTTTGAGCAGTTTGACGATATGGTCACCGCCCCGCTACACGGCTTTTCAGGCAAGGATCACTACTATCAATCCTGCAGCTGTCGTCAGTTCCTGGCAGACATCGGCGTACCGACGCTGATTGTGCACGCGGTCGACGATCCATTCATGAGCGAGGACATGATCCCGACAGATGCCGAAATGTCAGACCATGTGACTCTGGAATTATCGACACACGGTGGGCATGTCGGGTTTATTGAAGGCGACTCGCCGCGCCGACTGGGTTTTTGGCTGCCACGGCGCATCATCAGCGCACTGGAATCTCACAGCTAAAAAAAGGCCCGCAACCGAATCCTCGGTGCGGGCACTTTTGCCGGCGGAGGCCGCCAGCGCGTAACCGTAAAGACTACTCGTCGTCGCCGACTTCTTTCATGCTCAGGCGGATGCGGCCTTGGCGGTCGACCTCAAGCACCTTCACACGCACGATATCGCCTTCACTCAGCTTGTCGCTTACCTTCTCCACACGCTCGTTAGAAATCTGGGAGATGTGAACAAGGCCGTCTTTGCCTGGCAGAATGGTAACGAAGGCACCAAAGTCCATCAGTCGCGCCACGCGGCCATCATAGATGGAGCCCACCTCGACTTCGGCGGTGATCAGCTCTATTCGGCGGCGAGCTTCCTTGCCGGATGCACCGTCAACAGATGCGATACGTACCGTGCCGTCGTTATCGATATCCACCGTCGCGCCCGTCTCTTCGGTAATCGCGCGAATAACCGCACCACCCTTACCAATAACGTCGCGGATCTTCTCGGGATCGATTTTCATCGACATGATAGTCGGCGCCCAGTCAGACATCTCCTCACGTGGCTCAGAGATTGCATTGGCCATCTCGTCGAGGATATGCAAGCGCGCATCGCGCGCCTGTGCCAGCGCATTCTCCATGATTTCCTGGGTAATGCCCTGAATCTTGATGTCCATTTGCAGGGCGGTAATACCGTTATCCGTGCCGGCCACTTTGAAGTCCATATCGCCCAGATGATCTTCATCACCCAGGATATCTGTCAGCACCGCGTACTTGTCGCCCTCTTTCACCAGGCCCATGGCGACACCGGCAACCGGTGCTTTGGTTGGCACACCGGCATCCATCAGCGCCAAGCTGGAGCCACACACAGATGCCATTGAACTCGAACCGTTTGATTCGGTGATCTCTGACACCAGGCGAATGACATACGGAAACTCCTCGATGGTCGGCATCACAGCCTGGATACCGCGACGAGCCAACTTGCCATGACCGATCTCCCGACGTTTCGGGGAGCCGACAAAGCCGGTTTCACCCACACAGTATGGAGGGAAATTGTAATGCAGCATGAACGGCTCTTTACGCTCGCCCTCCAGCGCGTCGATGATTTGTGCGTCACGACCAGTGCCAAGCGTCGCAACGACGATCGCCTGAGTCTCACCACGCGTGAACAGCGCTGAACCGTGAGTGCGAGGAAGCACGCCGACCTTTGAAAAAACGGGTCGAACGGTTGAGGTATCACGGCCATCGATACGCGGATGCCCGTCGATCACGCGACCGCGAACAATCTGCTTCTCAAGCTTGCCGAGCGCACCGCTCACTTCTTCAGCGCTGTACGCAGGCTCATCGCCGCCACTCAAGGCTTCAATTGCAGCACCTTTAGCTTCGCGCACTTGCTCTTGGCGTGCTTGCTTGTCTGTCACCTGGTAGGCCGCGGTCAAACCGTCGGTCGCAAGCTCGGCAACCTTACCGGCAAGCTCGGTGTCCTCTTCCGGTGCCTGCCAGTCCCAAGCAGGTTTAGACGCTTCGGCTGCGAGCTCTTTGATCGCATCAATAGCTACCTGCATTTGCTCGTGCCCAAAGACGACTGCGCCCAGCATGACGTCTTCAGACAGGCGGTCCGCCTCTGATTCAACCATCAGGACGGCATCAGCGGTGCCGGCAACCACGAGATCGAGTTGTGATGTTTCGAGCGCGTCAGCACCCGGATTCAGAAGATACTCACCGTTTGCGTAACCGACGCGCGCAGCGCCGATCGGGCCTTGGAATGGCATGCCGGAAATGGCCAGTGCAGCGGACGCACCGATCAATGACGGGATGTCGGGATCAATCTGCGGATCCAGTGACACAACAGTTGCAATGACTTGTACTTCGTTGCGGAACCCTTTCGGAAACAGTGGACGAAGCGGCCGATCAATCAGACGACTGGTGAGCGTCTCTTTCTCACTCGGACGACCCTCGCGCTTGAAGAATCCGCCCGGAATCTTGCCTGCCGCGTAGGTCTTTTCCTGATAGTTGATTGTGAGCGGAAAGAAATCGCGCCCCGGATCTGCTTTCTTGCGACCGACGGCGGTTACCAGCACGACGGTATCGCCTACGCTGACCATGACCGCGCCGTCCGTCTGACGCGCAATCTCACCGGTTTCTAAAGTGACCTGATTGTCACCATATTGGAATGTCTTCTTGATAGCTTTCACGCTAATTCCTTACTTTGCTTTTACTTACCCTACAAAAAACGACGCCCCTGTGAGCCAAAACCGGGCAAACAGGGGCGTTAATGCGATTATCTTGATTTGCTGTCCAGCACCAGATCGGTTATCTAGCGGCGCAAACCTAAGCGCTTGATCAGATCCGCGTAGCGTTGCTGATCGACCTTCTTCAAATAGTCGAGCAGCTTGCGTCTCTTATTGACCATTTTAAGAAGACCAAGACGCGAATGATGGTCTTTCTTGTGCGAATTAAAATGACCGGTCAGGTCTGAGATACGGGCAGACAACAAGGCAACCTGCACTTCAGGAGAGCCGGTATCTTTGTCGTCGCGACGATACTCCGCAACGATGCTGTCTTTCCGTTCGGTGGTGAGTGGCATTTTCAATGACTCCAAAATTACTAAGGCTCTTGCGTGCCAGAGGCATCAACAAGAGCCAGACAAATACTCGCTGACAATCAAGCAGGCACGATGTCCGCCAAAACTGGTGCTCAGGCACTCGGGCAGGACAGAGGCAACTGCGCCATCGCCGCTTACTCAAAACACCCCTGAAACACACGGGTGCCGGCTTAGCCCGCTATTGTAACGCGTGAAATAGCATCAAAACAATGCCTTATACGGCTAAAATAGTGGTTCGAGGCAGCTTTTCTAGCCGGCCAACTGCTGCTGGGCTGAGGTCATGACGCGCGTCGGGCGCAGCACCTGGTCATGTGACACCTGACTCGTCCCCAAAAACAACCCGTTATCACCAAAACACGCGTATTGACCGGGCTCGAGCGCATGCCCCGCAAGACGCTGTCCCATGCAGAATCGACGTGCGTCCTCAATACCGAGCACAGTTGTCGGCCAATCCGCGAGCATCGCCTGCGTGGGCAATAGCAACGCTTCAATATGGCTATCGATGTCGCGCAACTGTTCCAGCGCGTCCAGTGTCACCATAGGCTGGTCGAACGGGTGTACTGATAGTCGGCGCAGCATTGACGTCCAGGCCAGCGTACCGGCCGCAGCGGCAATGTCTTCAAGCAATGTACGGATATAGGTACCTTTCGAACATCGCACCTTCAATGTCACGGTCTCGCTGTCGACTGCCGTGATACGGATGTCGTGAATGACGATCTTGCGCGCCGCACGCGTTACCTGCTCGCCCGCCCGTGCCAACTCGTACAACCGTTTGCCTTCATGCTTGAGCGCCGAGTACATCGGCGGCACCTGTTCGATCTCGCCTATGAACTGGTCGGCAATCACCTGCCACT
Organism: Pseudomonadota bacterium; assembly: GCA_039033695.1. GTDB lineage: Bacteria > Pseudomonadota > Gammaproteobacteria > Steroidobacterales > Woeseiaceae > CALBPI01. The sequence continues at coordinate 12,490 of JBCCCC010000018.1, forward strand.
GCTGGACGCAGAGCTCGGGGATGTCGGCGGTACCAACTGTCTGGCCCTCCGCGTCTCCCGTATCTCTTAACTCACCCAATGTCGCACGCGCCAGATAGGTCTTGTCCGCGTTCAGAAGCACCTGCGAGTATCGCGTCGCATCACCAAAACACAGTGGCAACATGCCGGTTGCCGCGGGGTCGAGACTACCAGTGTGGCCTGCCTTGCGGGCGGACAGCATGTACTTGACGCGCTGAAGGGCTTTGTTGGAGGACAGCCCGTGTGGCTTGTCGAGCAACAAGATGCCGTGAATGTCGCGACGCTCGCGCCGCGCAACAGGCTCAGTCTTGTTCTTCATCCTCAACATCCGACGTGGCGTTCGCGTTGGTGCCTTCGCTATTGGCGATCAACTCGGACAGATGGAAGCCCCGAGCAACGCTGTCATCATGCTCAAACCGCAGCTCAGGCACGTGGCGAACCTGGATCTCCCGACCTAGACGGCTGCGCAAGAACCCCCCGGCACGCTTCAGGCCGTCGAGTACCGGCGCCGGATCAGCGTCCGGTTCAAGCGTCGCGAAATATACGCGCGCCACCGACAGATCGCGGGACAAGTCCACAGCCGTGATGCTGACACCATCGAGCCGCGGGTCTTTGCTCTCGAACCGCAACAGCTCATTGAGCACGCGATGCACCTGACCGCCCAGACGGGAATGACGTGGATAGTCGCGCGCCATCAGGACACCTTAGTCGAGCGTGCGTGCGACTTCCACACGCTCAAAGCACTCGATCTGGTCGCCTGATTTGACATCGTTGTAGTTCTTCACGCCAATACCGCATTCAGTGCCGGCACGGACTTCGTTGACATCGTCCTTGAAGCGGCGCAATGACTCCAGCTCGCCTTCATAGATGACGACGTTCTCGCGCAGAACGCGAATTGGCAACGCGCGGCGCACGTAACCGTCGACCACCATACAACCCGCGACGTTGCCAAGCTTGGGCGATCTGAACACATCCCGCACTTCTGCAAGCCCTACGATCTGCTCGCGGACCTCCGGCGACAATAGCCCCGAAACCGCAGCTTTGACGTCATCAATCGCCTCATAAATGATGCTGTAGTAACGCAGATCAACGTCGGACTCTTTGATCTGGTTACGCGCGGCCGCATCGGCGCGCACGTTGAAGCCAATCACGATCGCATTAGACGCCGATGCCAATGTGATGTCCGACTCCGTAATACCACCAACACCAGACGAAACCACGCGCACCGCGACTTCGTCATTTGAAATCGCTTCCAGCGCATCTTTCAACGCCTCCGCACTACCATTGACGTCGGCCTTGATCAGCAGCGATACGGTCACCTGCTCGCCTTCGGTCATCTGGCTAAAGACATTCTCCAGCTTGGCCGCTTGCTGTTGCGCCAGTTTGGTATCGCGCGCCTTCGCTTGCCGGAACTCGGCGACTTCTCTCGCCTTACGATCGTCCTCAAGCGCCAGCATTTCGTCACCCGGCGCTGGCACACCAGACAAGCCGAGCACGACCACGGGGGTTGAGGGCCCTGCTGTTTCAATGGGCTGCTGCGCCTCATCGAACATCGCCCGAATACGGCCATACTCCTCACCCGCAAGAATGTAGTCGCCCTGGTTCAGCGTGCCGCTTTGTACCAGTACGGTCGCGACGGCACCGCGGCCCTTCTCAAGACTACCTTCGACCACAACGCCTCGCGCATGTCCATCGGGGATCGCTTTGAGGTCCATCACCTCGGCTTGCAACAATACCGCTTCCAGCAAGGCATCAACGCCCTCACCCGTAATGGCTGAGACATTGATGAACTGGCTGTCGCCACCCCAATCATCGGGTACCACCTCGTGCTGGGACAACTCAGTGCGAACCCGATCCGGATCCGCGTTCTCGCGATCGATCTTGTTGACCGCAACCACGAGCGGCACGTCCGCTGCCTTCGCGTGCTGAATCGCTTCGATCGTTTGCGGCATCACGCCGTCGTCTGCTGCGACAACCAGAATGACGATATCGGTGGCTTGCGCACCACGTGCACGCATGGCGGTAAACGCGGCGTGACCAGGTGTATCCAGAAAGCAGATTTCGCCATTGTCCGTGGCCACCTTGTAGGCGCCAATATGTTGGGTAATGCCGCCCGCCTCGCCTGCCGCAACGCGCGCACGACGAATGTAATCGAGCAAAGACGTCTTGCCGTGATCGACATGCCCCATGATCGTGACGACCGGTGGGCGCAGTTGCTCATCGCCTTGCGATTCCGTGACCGAGGCCAGCAATTCGTCATCAACCGAGGCGTCCTTGACGGCGACAGCCGTATGACCGAGCTCCTCGACAACCAGTGTTGCCGTATCCTGATCAATGACCTGGTTAATGGTGACCATCGCACCCATGCCCATCAACGCCTTGATGACTTCCGTTGCCTTAACGGCCATACGCTGGGCCAGTTCGGCCACTGAAATCGTCTCCGGAATCTCGACTTCGCGAATAACCGGCGCGGTTGGGCGTTCGAATGCATGTTGCGTATCGACGTTGACATTGCCAGGGCGACGGCGTGGCGCCGGGCGTTTGCGCTTGCGACGACCACTCTTGTCGCCGGCAACGTGCAATTCCTTGCGGCCGTACTTGGTCTTTTCTTTCTGAGCTTCGCGCTGAGCACGCTCGCGCGCCTCTTGTTCTTTGCGGCGTTGCTGCTCCGCCTGATCGGCTTCGGCTTTGCGCCGGGCCACTTCGTCAGCGCGACGCTTGGCCTCTTCCTCGGCTTCGCGTTGCTCGCGCTCCCGCGCTTCAAGCGCGCGTTGCTCTGCAGCTTCTTGCTCAGCCTTTATCGCCTCTTCTTCGGCAACGCGTTCCTGCTTCGCCTGGTCCAGCTCATCCTGCTGTGCCTTGGCTTTCTCCTCAAGTACGTCGCGCTTGACGTAGGTACGCTTCTTACGAACCTCGACTGCAACCGTACGCGCGCTACCCTTATTGCCGGACATGCGCAGCTCTGACTGAGACTTGCGCTTCAGCGTGATCTTGCGCGGCGCCGCCGCCAGCTTACTTTCATCTTTGCCATGCTGGCGTCTGAGATAACCGAGCAACTCCATCTTGGCGTCGTCGCTGATCATGTCATCGGCACCGCCGACCTTGATACCCGCATCAGCAAGTTGCACAAGCAACTTATCAACCGGCACCTTCAGTACTTCAGCAAATTGTGAGACTGTCACATCAGCCATGCATATTTCTCCGCGTTACAGCGTATAGCAGCAATTAAGCTTGCTCTTCTTCAAACCAGTGAGCGCGCGCAGCCATGATCAGCTTGCCGGCCTCTGCCTCGTCCATATCCAGAATCTCGAGCAGATCGTCCGTCGCCTGCTCGGCCAGATCATCGCGCGTGGCAATGCCCTTGCTTGCAAGCTCCGCGGCGAGTGTGTCGGTCATGCCCTCAACGTCAAACATGTCGGCCGACGGCTCCGCCTGCTCGATGACTTCCTCGGTAGCGATAGCCTGCGTCAGCAATACATCGCGCGCCCGGCTACGAAGCTCATCAATCATGTCGTCGTCAAACTCATCAATAGCGGCCAATTCCGACGCTGGCACATAGGCAATTTCCTCAATCGTTGAGAAGCCTTCCTGAACCAGGATCATGGCAATTTCGGAGTCCACATCGAGTTGCTTCATGAAGACTTCGGAAAGCTCACGCATTTCTGCTTCGCTCTTGGCCTCGGCATCTGCCTCGGTCATGACGTTGAGTTCCCAGCCAGTTAACTCACTGGCCAGTCGGATGTTCTGTCCACCGCGACCGATCGCCTGCGACAGCTTGTCCTCGTCAACCGCGATATCCATGCTGTGACGATCTTCATCGACAACGATCGACACGACTTCTGCCGGCGACATGGCGTTGACCACGAATTGTGCCGGGTTTTCATCCCACAAGATGATGTCGACACGTTCGCCGGCCAGTTCATTCGACACAGCCTGCACTCGCGACCCGCGCATACCGACACACGCGCCGACCGGATCAATCCGATTATCGTTGCTCTTGACCGCGATCTTGGCACGCAGGCCTGGGTCACGAGCAGCGCCCAGAATCTCGATCATGCCCTGACCGACTTCAGGCACTTCCAGCTTAAACAAATCAATCAGAAAGTCAGGCGAGGTACGACTGATAAACAATTGCGGGCCACGCGGCTCGGAGCGCACTTCGACAAGTCGCCCTTTGATGCGATCATGCTGGCGCACGGGTTCCCGTGGCAGCATATTTTCGCGCGGAATAAAGCCCTCTGCGGTACCACCAAGATCGACATAGACGCCGTTGCGATCAACGCGCTTGACCAGACCACTCAGCATCTCATCGACGCGATCTTCAAACTCCTCCACGATCTTCTGGCGCTCAGCCTCGCGCACGCGCTGCACAATCACCTGCTTTGCAGTCTGCGCGGCGATGCGGCCGAAATCGACCGACTCGATCGGGACTTCGACGAACCCGTCAACCTCAGCTTTCGGGTCAACATCTACTGCGTCGATCATGCGAAGCTCACGGTCCGGTACTTCCAGCTCCGTAGAGTCATCTGCAAACACCTTCCAGCGACGGAATGTGTCGTAGCTGCCCGTCTCGCGATCAATCGACACCCGGACATCAATGTCCTCGCCATGTCGCTTGCGGGTGGCTGAAGCCAACGCAGCTTCCATTGCATCAAAAATGATCTCGCGTTCGACGCCCTTCTCGTTTGAGACTGCCTCGATCACCATCAACATCTCTTTGTTCATAATCGCTCTTTTAACCTCTGCTGACCGGCATCAAAGTCCGGTACCAGTCGCGCCGATTCAATACTGCCAAGCGGCAGTCGATGGGTTTTCTCATCAACCGCCACGATTACCTCATTGTCCTCAAGGCCAACCAACTGGCCCTTCAAACGGCGACGGCCTGCAAAGCCTTTCGCCATCCTGATCTTGACTTGTTCACCCGCATACTTCTCGAAGTGCGCCGGGCGTCGCAACGGCCGATCAACGCCAGGCGACGAAATCTCCAGGTTGTATTCACCAGGTATCGGGTCCTCGACATCGAGAATCCCGCTAACCTGGTGACTGACCGCTGCGCAATCGTCCAGCGTGATGCCGTTGGGCCCGTCTATAAAGACGCGCAACACACTCTGGCCACCGCCCGGTTGATACTCAAGATCAACCAGCTCAAAACCCAACCGTTCAATGGCAGGTTCGAGCAACGCTTCGATTTCGCTACTGATCAATGCTAAGCCACTGTCCTAAAACAAAAAATGGGCAAAAAGCCCATTTTCGAACGCCCGCCACGGCAAGCCGTCGGGCAAACAAAAAGCCCCAGAGGGGCCTACTCGAGCCGCGCCCAGCGATTCATAACGTCGCTGCCACGGATGCCTTGCGTTGCTATGCCGCCAGCTGCCAGGGCAGCCAAGCGCCAGGGAGTTCGCCGGCAATCAGCGGGTAATAATAACAGTTAGTCGCCGTCCTGGACAAGGCCCGACTGGACGGCCCCGCCGGAAGCCAGGGCTGGCGGGCTCGGCCTGGGGCCTCGCCGGCGCATGCGGCTATGCCGCCGACGGGCATGGAAACCGCGCCGGATCACTCCTGCCAGCCGAACACGTCCTCAAGACCCACGCCGAACTCGCGTGCAATACGAAACGCACTCTCGAGCGATGGCGAGTAACGGCCCTGTTCGATCGCAATGACCGTCTGCCTGGTAACGCCGATAGCATCCGCCAATTGCGCTTGCGTCATGCCCCCTGCCCGTTCGCGCAACGTGCGAACCTGGTTGGTAATTGGCAGCCGCCGACCCACCTACAACGCCCCGAATCGATACAACGCGATGCGACACAGATACTCGGCAATCTGGGCAATCATCAGACTGGCGAAGACGCTGTAGAACAGCAGGTCGCCATCCTGGAGTATCAAGTAGTGACCCAGTGACACGATAACGCCCAAGCCCAACACATAGCCGGAAAAACTACTGGCCTTCGAAAATATCCGCCGCTCACGCTCATCCAGCGGCTCGTTAGCTTCTCGCGGCGTCATGATACCAATGAGAATATGGCCGATGACCGCTACTACGATCAGGATGATCGTGTAGACAATCACCGTGGGTAACAGCGGGGGCGCCAGCGTGCCGATCGCAGCACTAAAGCTGCTCACGAGGTTAAGGTAGAACGCGCCGCCCAGTAGTAACGCGACAACCATAATCCATGCCGATTTCTCCTGGAATGCCATGAGTCTCCTCCATGTCAAAAATATTTGACATCATTGTAAGGTCTGAGATTTCCGATGTCAAAGATCTTTAACACTCGAGTTGGATAACGCACTCGCTGGCGTGCCACAGCGTCGCGTCAACGCCTTTGGGATACTGCCGTTAGTGCACAGCCCAACGGTCCAGTACTGTCTACGAACCAATGAAGGTGTATGATTTTGGAAACAACGGGCGACTAACTGTCGTTGAAGACAGCACGATCTGTTTTATATAAGGGGAACACGATGGGGATGCGGACACCGTTTCTGGCAATAGCCGCGGCCAGCATAGGTTTACTGCTCGCCGGCATCGCGAGCACGCAAGCCAGAGCACAGTTGGTTAATCCAAGCTTCGAGGCGCCGGCCACCGAAAAGGACGCCGGCTGGACATTGTTCGATCTCAGTCGCTACTCGGATAAGTATGCGCGCGGCGGCAAGCGGTCGCTTTTCCATTTCGGCTTTAGCCGCACAGTCTCTTATGCACCGTTCCTACTTGGCAACGTGGCTGGCAGCTTTCAGGAGTTTGATGCCGAGCCAGGCTCGCAATGGCGTTTGACCGGGTATGCGATGACACCGACACCCCTGAAAGGAACACCGGCCTTCGGTATCGTCCAAATCAGTTTCTTTGACGCCGACGGCAATGATCTCGGTACCCTCGAAACTGTTGGCAGCGAGGTCGCCAAAGCGAAGACCTCAAACGAGCTGAATAACCGGTCGGCGCCGGAAGTGTGGACTCTGCTTGACACTGGCGTTGCCACTGCACCGAAAAACACGGCAACTGTGCAGGCGTTTACGCTCTACGTCGACTACTCGAATTCGAACGTATCGCAAGGGGTGTACTTCGATGACCTGACGCTGTGCCGTGTATCCGACACGGGCGAATGTATTGATCAACCGTAGCCCTGGCGGCCAACAATGGCGCCATCGCCAAAGCCTTACCGAGGACGAAATCAGGAGCTTGACCGAAGTGCGCAGTTGTCGCACCAATTCGAATGCAAGGTAAACGACAGAATGGGTGAGAGCTTCAGGCTATTTGCGAGTCATCGGCGCTGAGTGATTCGAGATACGCCGCTGTTGTTGGCGATCACCACGCAATCCGCGAGCCGCGCCATCCGGATCCCTGTTAGATCAGAGGTTCAGTTGCTTGGTTTCGGCGAGGTGGATGATGATATGCCAGTCACGCACAATCGACCCAAGCTAGGTGCGAAGAACACGACTAGTAGCTGAACGATTCAATATTCGTCAGATACACATCGCTGTATAGTGCCGAGCGTTGGATTTCGCTATTTGCAGTGTAGCGGGCAAGGCCAAGAGCGATGCCAAGATCAGTGAGCACCTGATACTCCTCGTCCTGAGGCGAGCGTTGATATCGGATCAAACACGATGAATCACGACAATCGATCAACTCCGGCGAGACTTCGACGCCAATTTGCATCGCCTGGTCAACGCCAGCGAGGATTCTATTCTGTGTCGTCGCGCTCCACATGGCATCAATAGGCCGCTGTGTAAACTCGTTGTAGACTGCCAACCGATCGTCTTCGGAAACATCCATGAGTCGTCCCGTCGCCTGCGCCAGCAACGCCTTCGCCAACAGATCATTTTGATACGCGTCACGCGCTTGCTGACCTGCCGGACCCGCATCCGCGTCACAATCCGAACATTCGATATCCGCACTAGAACCCAGCTCGGACGCTGTGTCTGTCGTCTTGCGGCTGGCTCCGCCCTCTCCGACCCGGTTATCCGCGACGCTATCGGACGCTGACTCAGAATGCCGAGTAACCCCAGTTTCCGTAACTAAAGGAGGATCACGCTGCTCCGCCAAGTCGGAGCCGGGCAAGATGCCACTGTCGAAAGCGAAGAGCGCCAATCCTAGGAGCGCAAAACCAATCGCAACAATCGTCAGTAGTCGTTTCCGCAATATCTTTACTCTTTCGAGGAAAACCAATAGTGGATCGCTGCGTGCTCACGCGCGACATGAGTTCGGTCGGTAACCTTTGGGCTCAACTTGAGCTTATACGACCATGCACGACAAGACACATCAATTGATTGTTCGAGTCTTTAGCGAGATTTTTTGAATTCCGCCAGCTCATCGATCGGGCCCGCGTCTAAGACACTAGCGCGTTTTGTCGAACCTCAAGGTTCTCATCGCTTCCCCCGAACCGAAAACGACGATGGGCCCCAAAAGGGGCCCATCTTACGTTCTGGTAGCGGGGGCAGGATTGACTCGAATGCCTTGCCGGCATTCTCGGGGCTACGCCCCGCCGGCGATGCTGCGCCGGCGTCCAAAACGCGAACGCGTTTTGTCGAACCTCAAGGTTCTCATCGCTTCCCCCGAACCGAAAACGACGATGGGCCCCAAAAGGGGCCCATCTTACGTTCTGGTAGCGGGGGCAGGATTCGAACCTGCGACCTTCGGGTTATGAGCCCGACGAGCTGCCAGACTGCTCCACCCCGCAACTGGAGGACGGGACTATACATAGGCTGAGGCGGCTGTGCAACACTGGCGTCACATTGTTATCAAGAAGGCGCGAAACCCAGTCAAAAAGAGGGTTTCGACGTCGGGCCGCTAGCCGATCACGTAGGCGCACAGCGCTAACAGACCGCCCGGTGCGATGCCCAACCCGAGGACGGCCAAGCCGTTAATACTAAGCGCAAATCGCATATCAGGCGCCGCAACAATCGGGTGGCGATCTTCAGCCTCATCAAAGTAGATGAACTTCAGCACCCGCAGATAATAGTAGGCGCCGATGACCGAGAAGATCACCATGACCAGTGCGACGCCAATGAACAACGATGATGCATCGCCCGCGATACGGCCCGCATCAAGCACCGCTTGAATCACATGCAGCTTGGCCCAGAAACCCACCCACGGCGGGATACCTGCCATGCCGAGCATGAAGCAGGCCATCATCGCCGCGAACCACGGGCTGCGCGCGTTCAAGCCGCGGAAGTCTTCGAGGTTCTCGGCCTCAAATCCGGCACGAGACAACAGAACGATGATGCCGAACGCTCCTGCCGCCGTGAATGCATACGTCAACGTGTAGAACAATGCCGCCTGGTAGCCTTCGGCGCTACCGGCAAAGAAGCCAAGCAGAATAAACCCAACGTGCGAGATGGTTGAGTACGCCAGCATACGCTTGATGTTCGTTTGCGCGATGGCGACGATATTGCCGATCGCGAGCGACAATACTGCCACGACCATCAGCATCTGATGCCATTCGTTGTAAAGCAATGGCAAACCGTCAATTAACACACGCGCGGCAAGTGCGAACGAGGCGATTTTGGACAGCGAGCCAAGAAACAACGTGATTGGCGTGCGTGCGCCTTGATAGACATCTGGCAACCACATATGAAACGGCACTGCACCGAACTTAAACGCAATACCAACGATCAGGAACGCGAGCCCGAACCACAACGCAAGATCGTCCGGCCCGCTATTGCCGATGGACGCCGCGAGCAAGTCAAACTGGATTTCGCCAGTGACGCCATAAAGCAGCGACACGCCATACAAGAAGCACCCTGACGCAATAGCGCCCAGGACGAAATACTTCATAGCGGCCTCAGCGCAGATGCGTGAGTTTCGGTCGAATGCCACAAGCGCATACAACGACAGCGACAGGATCTCGAGACCCATGTACAGCGTCAACATGTTGTTAGCCGAGATCATCACAAAGATGCCCAGCAGCCCGAACAGTGACAGTAGGTAGAACTCGCCCTTCTTGAGGTTATTGCGCATCAGGTAGTCGCGCGAGTACACGAATACCAAGGCAAGGCACAGGCCAGCTGCGATCTTCAAAACAGTGGCCAAGGTATCCGAGACATAACTGCCAGAGAAAGTCACAACGCGCGACATCGGCTGGGCGATGAACACGGCCGCCAGCGTTGCGATAATTGCGCCGATTGACAGCCAATAGGTGATTATCCGTCGCTCGTCAGATATGAACAGATCCGCGAGCAACACTACGCAAATCATCGTCGCTAGAACAATCTCAGGCAGTGCGGGGAAAAAGTCAGGTATTTCGAAAGCCATTACTAAATATTCCCAGAGCCGCGCTAGAGTTTGCTGCGGCCGATATGCTCGACCAGCGCATCAACACTGGTTTGCATCATCTCGACAAGTGGTTGGGGCCAGACACCGATAAGCAATACAGCGAATGCCAGAACAGCCAAGACCAAGAACTCGCGACCGTTCAAATCGGTCAACGCGGCCACATGATCGTTAGCAACCTCGCCGAACAACACGCGCTTGACCATCCATAGCGTATACGACGCGCCCAACACGAGCGTCGTCGCTGCAAGGAAGGCAATCCAGAATTCCGCCTTGAAGCTCGCCAGTATCACCATGAACTCGCCAACGAAACCGGAAGTGCCCGGCAGGCCCGCATTGGCCATGGCGAACAACACCATGAATGCCGCAAACTTGGGCATCGTGTTAATTACGCCGCCGTAGTCGGCAATCTCCCGACTGTGCATACGGTCATACATGACACCGACACACAAGAACATCGCGCCGCTGATCACGCCATGCGAGATCATCTGTACCATCGCACCGGTCATGCCGAGCGCCGCTCCGCTGTCACCACCGCCGTTCAAGATGATCGGCCAGAACAGGAAAAAGCCGAGTGTCACAAAACCCATGTGCGCAATGGATGAATAGGCAATCAGCTTTTTCATGTCCGTCTGAACTAACGCAACGAAACCGATATAGACGACGCCGATCAGTGACAGAATGATCATCATCATGGCCAGACTGCCACTGGCATCAGGTGTGATCGGCAGGGATAAGCGCACGAAACCGTAACCGCCCATCTTCAACATGATGGCAGCCAGAATCACGGAGCCGCCGGTCGGCGCCTCAACGTGAGCATCCGGCAGCCAGGTATGCACTGGCCACATCGGCACCTTGACGGCAAATGCCGCGAGGAACGACAGGAAGATCAGCGTTTGCGCCGTCATCCCGAGTGGCAGCTCATGGAAATCAAGCAAGTCATATGACCCAGTCTGCGTGTACAGATAGATCAACGACACCAGCATGAACACCGAGCCCAGGAACGTATACAGGAAGAACTTGATGGTCGCGTAGATGCGCCGCTTGCCGCCCCACACGCCGATGATCAGGAACATCGGTACCAGCATGGCTTCCCAGAAGACATAGAACAGCATGGCATCGAGGGCACAGAACACGCCGATCATGAGGCCTTCGAGGATCAGGAAGGCCGCGAAATACTGTGAGCTGCGTTTCTTGATCACGCGCCAGCCGGCAATGATCACCAATGGCGTAATGAACGTCGTCAGCAGTATCAGTGGCGCTGAAAACCCGTCAACGCCAAGATAATAGAACGTGTTGAAACGAGGGATCCATTGTGCGCGCTCAACGAACTGCATCGCAGCCGTACTCGCATCAAACGCCGTGTACAGCGGTACAGAAAGCAACAACGTCAAAATGGAAATGGCCAGTGCGAACCAGCGCATCGCCACGGAACGGCTGCTATCAACGTTGTTGGCATCGCCAATCAGCAGAACGCCGGCACCGCCAACGATCGGCAGCCAAATCAAGACACTAAGAATATTATCGATTGTCATCAGAATTTATCGTTGTTATGACTTGAGCAGCAACCACGCCAGAATGCCAGTCAAACCCAGCACCATCGCGAACGCGTAGACATACAAATAGCCGCCCTGCAGTTTGCGCAACACCCCGGACGAGAAACCGACGAGGGACGCCGTCCCGTTGACCATCGCGCCATCAATGATCTTTACATCGCCGATGCGCCATAGCGCTTGACCCAACGACCGCCCGCTACCGGCGAAGCCGCGAATCCAAAGCTCATCCGCGTAGTATTTGTTCTGCAGCACTTTGTAGACCGCCGACAGGCGCGTCGCCGCAGCAGTCGCAATGTCGGGACGCTTAAGCCACACAAACCAAGCAGTCACTAGCCCGGCCATGGACAGCCAAAATGCGGGCCCTTGCATCGCATGCAACACAAAGGCGAGCTGGCCATGCCATTCATCGCCCAGCACCAATAACGGATCTGTCGCTGGGTTCGGGAAGATGGCGCCGTCGAAGAAATAGCCAAATAACATGGGACCAACCGTGTACCAGCCAATGACGGCAGACGGGATCGCAAGCAGTATCAGTGGAACAGTAACAACCAACGGGCTCTCTTTCAGGTGCTCACGCGTATGATCGTCCATACGCGGCTCACCGTGGAAAACCAAGAAGAACATGCGGAACGAATACAACGCGGTGACAAATACACCGGCCAATACACTCCAGTAGGCCAGCGTGTAAGCGAAACCATGTTGTAAATGCGCGGCCTCACCAACAGCCTCAATCAGCGCATCCTTGGAAAAGAAACCGGATGTGAATGGAAAGCCGATCAACGCGAGCGATCCAATCAGCGACGTCCAGTAGGTGATCGGCAGATACTTGCGCAGACCGCCCATCTTGCGGATGTCTTGCTCATGATGCATGGCAATGATCACCGAGCCTGCTGCGAGGAACAGCAGCGCCTTGAAGAAAGCATGCGTCATGAGGTGGAACACACCTGCCGCGTACGCCGATGCGCCCAGCGCAACCGTCATGTAGCCGAGCTGCGATAGTGTGGAGTAGGCAACAACGCGTTTGATGTCGTTCTGCACAATGCCAAGCAACCCCATGAAGAACGCGGTAACGGCTCCGATCACTAGCACGAACGCCAGTGCAGTTTGTGACAGCTCGAACAATGGCGACATGCGCGCCACCATGAAGATGCCGGCGGTCACCATCGTTGCGGCATGGATAAGCGCAGAGATTGGCGTCGGGCCTTCCATCGAGTCCGGCAACCACACATGAAGCGGTGCTTGTGCCGACTTGCCCATCGCGCCAATGAACAACAAGATACAAATGACGGTCATCGCATTCCATGGCGTACCGCTGAACACCTCGATCGTTTGCTCAGCAATGGCAGGTGCTGCAATAAACACGGCCTGATAGTCGAGGGATCCGGTCAGGGCCACAATGCCAGCGATGCCGAGCAAGAAACCAAAGTCCCCTACCCGATTCACGAGAAACGCCTTCAGATTGGCAAAGATCGCCGTTGGCTTCTTGTACCAAAAACCGATCAACAGGTAGGACACAAGACCCACTGCCTCCCATGCAAAGAACAGTTGCAGGAAGTTGTTGGACATCACCAGCATGAGCATCGCGAACGTAAACAGGCTGATATAGCTGAAAAAGCGCTGATAGCCCGGGTCGTCCTTCATATAACCGATTGTGTAGATGTGCACCATCAATGACACGAAGGTTACGACCACCATCATCATGGCCGTCAATCGATCGACCAGAAAACCGATTTCCATTCGCAATCCATCGGTGACAGCCCACGTGTAGACGCTGTAGTTCTCAGCAGCGCCCCCACCACCGACATGCAGGAACACCTTGACCGACAGCACGAACGCCAGACCAACACCTGCAATGGTCAGCAAATGGCTTAACGTGCGGCCGATCTGTCGCCCGAACAAGCCCGCAATGATGGCGGCAACCAGCGGTGCAAGCACTATCGTTAAATGCGTTTGATACATCGGGCTAGCCCTTCATCTCGTTCAGTTCATCGACATTGATGCTCTGACGGTTGCGGAAGAGCACGACGAGAATCGCGAGTCCGATGGCAGCCTCCGCGGCGGCTACCGTCAGTATGAAGAACACAAACACCTGGCCTGTTTCATCACCGAGATACCGTGAGAACGCGATGAAATTGAAATTGACGGCTAATAGCATCAACTCAATACACATCAACAACAAAATGATGTTGCGGCGATTAATGAAGATGCCGGCGATACTGATTGAAAACAGGATGGCGGACAGCGTCAGGTAGTGTTGCAAACCAACAGTCATTGTCGCTCCTCCGCATCCATGCTCACCAATTTGACCCTGTCCTCACGCTTGACACTGACTTGCTTGGCTATGTCCTGGACTTTCAGCCCCGGACGTTTTCGCATGGTCAGCGTGATCGCGGCAACGATGGCCAGCAATAACACGATGGCAGCCAGCTCGAAGGCGTAGACGTGTTCGGTATACAGCACGGCACCAAGGGCTTTTGTGTTGCTGTAGTCGTCGGGCAACGGTGGCGCATCCGTTAGCATCGCAATACCCTGGCTACGCACCCAAATCACCTGCCCGAGCTGAACAACCATAATGAACGCGACCAATAAGCCAACCGGCGCATAACGGGTAAAGCCATCGCGCAGCTTCTCGACATTGACATCCAGCATCATGACGACGAACAAGAACAGCACCATGACTGCGCCGACATAGACCAAGACCAACGCAATAGCGAGAAACTCCGCCTCAAGCAACAACCACAAGACTGCGCTGTTGAAAAACGCCAGCACGAGAAACATGACTGAATGCACCGGGTTGCGTGAAAACACCACGCCAACCGCAGCGCCAATCAAAACGCCGCTGAATGTGTAGAACAATAAGTCCAGAAACAACTTCAAATCCCCATTGTGCGGCTGTCCCTTACGCCGCCTGTAGTATTCTTTGCCCGGCCCTAGCGATACGCTGAGTCGGAAGCCTTATCTGCGGCGATCATCGCCTCGTAACGCTCGCCAACCGCGAGCAACTTGTCTTTCGTCATGATGTTCTCGCCACGGTTTTCCATGTGGTATTCATGAATACGCGACTCGACTATCGCATCGACTGGGCAAGCCTCTTCACAGAAGCCGCAGTAGATGCATTTGAATAAATCAATATCGTAACGGGTCGTGCGACGTGTGCCGTCGGCGCTTACATCTGACTCGATGGTAATTGCCAATGCGGGGCAAACAGCCTCGCAGAGTTTGCAGGCGATACAACGCTCTTCGCCGTTGGGATAACGACGTAGCGCGTGCAACCCACGAAAACGCGGCGACTGCGGCGTCTTCTCTTCCGGGTAATTCAAGGTCACTTTCTTACGGAAGAGATTGCGCCCAGTGAGCATCAACCCCTGCCAGAGTTCCAGCAAGAAAAACGTCTTGAACAGATTCTTGAGACTAGTCATGCGTCATCCTCACGCGGCAAGGTCGGACCAAGGGCCCAATTGTTGCCAGACCATTATGCCTTCAACGGCAATCCACAAAATCGTCACCGGGATAAACACCTTCCAGCCGAGTCGCATGATCTGGTCATAGCGATAGCGTGGGAAGGTCGCCCGGAACCACAAGAAACAGAACAGGAAGAACGAGGTCTTCAGTGCAAACCAGAAAAAGCTCGGTTGGCCCAGGAATGACTCGGCGCCTAACAAGCCCTCAAACGGCGATAACCAGCCACCCATGAAGAACACGGCGGTTAACGCCGCGATCAGAATCATGTTTGCGTACTCCGCCAGGAAGAACACGGCGAACGCGACGCCGGAATACTCCACGTGGAAGCCAGCAACAATCTCGGACTCGCCCTCAGCGACGTCAAATGGTGCGCGGTTGGTCTCAGCTACACCTGAAATGAAATACACGATGAATAGCGGAAACAACCAGAGGACGAACCAATTACTAACGCCGCCCTGCTGCGCGAGGATGATCTCGCCAAGATTGAGACTTCCCGCAGCCATGAGCACGCCAACCAGCGCAAAGCCCATCGCGATCTCATAAGCGACAATCTGCGCCGCCGAGCGCATTGCTCCTAGCAGCGCATACTTGGAGTTGGTTGCCCACCCCGCCAGTATCACGCCGTAGACGCCCATAGACGTCAATGCAAGTACATACAATAGACCGGCATCGATATCTGCCAGCACAAAGCCGTCGCTGATGGGCATAACCGCCCAGGTTGCAAAAGCCGGTGTGATCGCCAGCAGCGGCGCGATAACAAACAAGAAACGGTTAGAGCTGGACGGGACGATAACCTCTTTGAAGAGCAGCTTGAAGACGTCTGCAAATGGTTGCAAAAGCCCCTTGAAGCCTACCCTATTGGGGCCGACGCGATTCTGAATAAAACCGATGACCTTGCGCTCGGCATAGGTCATATAGGCAACGCAAAGAATCAGGCAAATCGTCACCGCAATAATCTGCACAGTGATCCAGATCGTATCGCGCAATACCTCAGGTAAGCTCAACCACAAACCTGTGCTCGGTAGCTCCGCGAACGCCGTGGTCGGCAGCAGCAACGCCGTCAATAGAAGTATGAAGCGTCTCATGATGAAGACTCTGACGCGTGCCGCCATGCCTGCCCGGCAAGCCCATCGCCGGTCAACTGCAACGCCCTGGCGCGGCGTACGATGGAATCAACCTCGTAAATGGGTCGCACAATGCTGGCTTCTGGCGCGTCTTCACCATTGATCTGCCGCGCCGTGAAATCACTACTCAAGCCATCGGGGTTTTGAATACTGCCGATCGCGTTCAGTGCTTCGTCGCGGACCTCAGAGACATCGAGGTATTCGCAATTCGGCACCTCCAGGGCATTGCCAAGAACGCGCAACACCTTCCAGCCCGGCCGAGCTTCGCCGATTGGGCTGGCAACGCCTTGCCAACTCTGCGCGCGACCCTCAGCACTGACAAATGTCCCGGCAGTCTCTGCGAACGTGCCGATCGGCAGCACGATGTCTGCATGCTCAGCTATGCTACTGGCAAAGAACGGCGTTATCGCAATCACGTGCTCACAGGCCTGCAGTGCCGCGGTCACCTGATCACCGTAGGCCGACAAATCGGCCGCCGGCTCGACATTCCACAAGACCAATGTGGACGGCGGCGCCGCGATCATCTCACTGGCAGACATGCCTGCGCTATCGCGAACTTTGCCCGCCACACCGCGGTGCGGCAGGATCCCCGACAAGGCGAGACCGGCAGCATTCGCGCCCGCAGACACGGTGCCGATTTTAGCGCCAGTTAACGTCGCCAGCGCCGATGCCAGCAAACGCAACTCGCTGTACGCGCGATGCGATGTGGCAACTTGTCCCAGCAGAATCAATGCCTGGTCACCGTCAAGCAACGCTTGCGCGCAACGCTCATGTGTCGCGTCGGGGGCTACATCGGCCAGCAACGTCGAAACTGCCGAAGAGGCACTCTTACCCGCAGCCGTATACGCCGCCTTTGCGACAGCGGCCAAACCCGTTACCAACCCTGACACCATGATCGCATCGCGCTCAAAATGATAATCGGTGGGTGTAATGTCTAATGTACTGACGCGTGCGGTGTTGTGGACCACAGCCTTGCGCACACGATGCGCCAAAATCGGCGCCTCCTGGCGTAAAACGCTACCTACCAACAGGATGCTGTCGCAACGCTCTATATCGGCGATGGGCATACCCAAGTAGTCAAACAGTGGATCAGCACTCTGATCACTCACATCCCGGCGCGCCAGGCGATGGTCAATGTTGGCACTACCCAGCTGCGCGGCAACACGCTGCGCGAGATAGCCCTCTTCGAGCGTTGCCGTCGGCGACATCAACCAACCGCTATCCGCACCTGCCTCGCGCAACATCGCAGCGGCAGCGTCCAACGCTTCTGGCCAACTTACCTCACGCCATTGCCCGTCTGTCTTGATGCGCGGCGTCTGCAGTCGGTCCTCAGCATAGATACCCTCGTAAGAAAAGCGATCGCGATCGGCGATCCACGTTTCGTTAATCTGCTCGTTGGCCCTGGGTACGATACGCTTGATCGTGCCACGCAAGGTATGTGCGTACAGGTTGGAACCCGTGCAGTCATGCGGGCTCACTAACGGTTGCTGCAGCATCTCCCAGGCTCGCGCACTGTAGCGATAAGGCTTGTTGTTGAGTGCGCCGACCGGGCAAAGATCAATGATGTTGCCCGACAACTCGTGATCGACGCTATTTTCGATGTAGGTGCCAATCTGCATGTTCTCGCCGCGACCTGTCGTGCCGAGCTCCTGGATGCCCTGGATCTCCTGGCCAAATCGCACGCAGCGCGTGCAGTGGATACAGCGGGTCATATCTGTCGACACCAAAGGACCAATATTCTTGTCCTTTACGACACGCTTGGTCTCGGTATAGCGAGAAATGTCACGCCCGTAACCCATTGCCAAGTCCTGCAGCTCACACTCACCGCCTTGGTCGCAAATAGGACAATCGAGCGGATGATTGATCAACAAGAATTCCATCGTGGCGCGCTGCGCCGACACCGCATAGGCAGACTTGGTCGAGACCTTCATACCATCAGCAACAGGTGTGGCACATGCCGGCAACGGCTTGGGTGCGCGCTCCACCTCGACCAGGCACATCCGGCAGTTCGCCGCGATCGACAGCTTCTCGTGATAGCAAAACCGCGGCACATAGGCGTTCGCCGCATCGGTCGCCTCAATGATCATTTGACCTTTGCGGGCCTGTACCGGCTTGCCGTCAACCTCTATTGTGATTAGATCGTCGTCACTCATGACGCATTCAAACCCTCGTCGCAATCATCTGTGGATTGCTAAAAAACTAAGCCGCCTCGGCTGCTTTCGCGCCGACAATGCTGCGACCGCCATTGGCGACCATGTATTCAAACTCGTGTCGGTAGTGCTTGAGGAAACTCTGCACCGGCCAGGCCGCTGCGTCGCCCAGCGCGCAGATCGTGTGACCTTCAATCTTGTTAGCCACATCCAGTAGCCGACCAAGATCCGCTTCGCTACCACGCCCTTCCATGAAACCCGTCAACATCCGATACATCCATCCAGTGCCCTCCCGACAAGGGGTGCACTGCCCGCACGACTCCGCCATGTAAAACCGCGAGATGCGTCGCAAGACACTGACCATGCAGGTTGTGTCATCCATCACCATTACCGCACCGGTACCAAATGATGAGCCCGCCTCTTTCAACGAGTCGTAGTCCATCGTGCAGTCCATAATGATCTCCGCCGGCAGCACGGGCACCGAAGAGCCGCCAGGGATGACCGCTTTGAGCTTGCGCCCTTTCCAGACACCGCCGCACAATTCCAGCAATTCCTTGAACGGGATACCCATCGGTAGCTCCACGTTCATCGGTTTCTCAATGTGGCCGGACACCGAGAAAATCGCAGTGCCGCCTGAGTTTTCGACACCAAGCTCCTTAAACCAATCCCCACCTTCGCGCACGATGGTGGGCACACTCGCGAGTGATTGCGTGTTATTGATGGTTGTCGGCTTGCCATACAAACCAAAATTCGCCGGGAACGGCGGCTTGAAGCGCGGCTTGCCCTGCTTGCCCTCCAGCGACTCCAGCAACGCGGTTTCCTCGCCACAAATGTAGGCGCCTGCACCTACAAACGTCTGCAGGTCGAAGTCGATACCCGAACCGGCGATGTTGCGCCCCAGCAGGCCCGCATCATAGGCCTCCTTAACGGCCGCTTCGAATCGCGGCACTGGCTCCTCGATGAACTCGCCGCGTATGTAGTTGTAGGCAACTGTTGCGCCCATCGCGTACGACGCGATAGCCATGCCTTCAATTAGAGAGTGCGGGTTATACCGCAATATCTCACGATCATGACAAGTGCCAGGCTCGCTTTCGTCGGAGTTACAGACCAAATACTTTTGGACTGGCGCGGTGCGCGGCATGAACGACCATTTCAAGCCCGTTGGAAAACCGGCGCCACCGCGCCCGCGCAAACCCGATGCCTTGACGATGTCGATGACTTCGTCTTCGGTCAGTTCACCTCGCAGTATGCGCTCCCATGCCTGATACCCACCAGTGTCTCGGTAGGCCTCGAGGGTCCAGGGCTCAGACTTGTCGAGCGTCGCGTAGCAAACATTATTCTTGATCATGACATCAATCCAGCTCGTCCAGCAGCTTTTGCATAGACTCCGGTGTGAGGTTTTCGTGGTAGACGTGATCAACCATCATCATGGGCGCGCCACAGCACGCCGCCAGGCACTCTTCCTCGCGCTTCAGGTAGATGCGCCCATCCGCGGTGCTCTCCCCCAGTTTGATACCGAGCGATTGCTCGGCATGCGCGACCAGGTCCTCGGCGCCACGCAACATGCAAGACACGTTCGTACAAATGGCAACGTTATGACGACCCACCGGCTTGGTCTCGAACATTGAGTAGAACGTCGCGATCTCGTAAACCTTGATCGGCTCAAGACCAAGATAGTCGGCGACGGCATCCATAAGCGACTGCGTCAGATAGCCGTGGTTTTCATGTTGAGCAGCATGCAGCGCGCCGATGATTGCCGATCGGCTCTGCTCAGCGGGAAACCGCTGGCGCCAATGATCGATTTCTTCACGCACATGGGCTGACAATGAGGTGTCAGTCTGTTCGCCGGATTGTATGGTTGTCTGACTCATAGGGTTATTGCTATGTAAGGGGTCAGCGATCGATTTCGCCGAATACAATGTCTTGCGTGCCGATGACCGCGACGACATCGGCAAGCATGTGCCCGGCAACCATCTCATTCATCGCCGAGATATGGGCAAAGCCTGGCGCACGCACCTTGACCCGATACGGCTTGTTAGCGCCGTCCGAAATCAGGTACACACCAAACTCGCCCTTGGGGTGTTCAATGGCGGCATACGCTTCGCCGGGTGGCGTCGTGTAGCCTTCCGTAAACAGCTTGAAGTGATGAATCAGCGATTCCATATCGCCCTTCATCTCAACGCGAGCTGGCGGCACAACTTTGTGGTCATCGACCATGACCGGACCAGGGTTATCGCGCAGCCAATCAACACACTGGCGGACAATCCGATTGGACTGTCGCATCTCTTCGACGCGCACAAGATAACGGTCGTAGCAATCACCGTTGGTACCAATCGGAATATCGAAATCCATACGGTCATACACTTCGTACGGCTGCTTTTTGCGAAGATCCCAGGCGACTCCAGAGCCCCGCAACATTGGCCCGGTAAAGCCAAGCTGCTGTGCGCGTTCCGGCGTCACCACACCAATATTGACCGTACGCTGCTTCCAGATTCTGTTATCGGTCAGCAGTGTTTCGTATTCATCAACGCAGCCCGGAAACCGGTCAGTAAAGTCCGCAATGAAATCCAGCAACGACCCCTCGCGGTTGCCGTTCAAGATCTTCGTGTCTGCCGCGCTGCGCCACTCCGACGATTCGTACTTCGGCATGCTGTTCGGCAGATCGCGGTAGACGCCACCAGGCCGGTAATAGGTCGCATGCATACGCGTGCCAGAGACCGCCTCATAACAGTCCATCAAGTCTTCGCGCTCGCGGAAGCAGTACAGGAACATGGTCATCGCACCGATATCCAATCCGTGCGCGCCAAGCCACATCAAGTGATTCAAGATGCGGGTAATCTCATCGAACATCACGCGGATGTACTGAGCGCGTATTGGCGCCTCAATGCCCAGCAACTTTTCGATCGCCAACACATAGCCGTGCTCATTGCACATCATGGAGACGTAGTCGAGCCGATCCATGTAACCGATGCTTTGATTGTAGGGCTTGGACTCCGCCAGTTTTTCTGTACCGCGATGCAACAACCCGACATGTGGATCGGCGCGCTGGATCGTCTCACCATCCATTTCGAGTATGAGCCTGAGCACACCGTGCGCAGCAGGGTGCTGAGGGCCAAAGTTAAGAGTGAAATTCTGAATCTCAGCCATCGTGATTCTCTTTCAGCGCATCGTCGTAACGGTTGTCGTCGCGGATCACACGCGGCACCAGCGTACGCGGCTCAATTGAAACGGGTTGATACGCGACGCGCCCTTTCTCGGCGTCATAGCGCACTTCAACGTTGCCACTCAAAGGGAAATCCTTGCGGAATGGATGGCCGATGAAACCGTAGTCTGTCAGCAGACGGCGCAGGTCGGGGTGTCCGTCGAAAATAATGCCGAATAGATCAAACGCCTCGCGCTCGTACCAATCGGCAGATCGCCAGACATCAATCAGAGATGGAACCCGCGGCGGGTTATCGACGGATGTATATACACGCAGCCGTAACCGGCAATTGTGTTGCAACGACAGCAGGTGGATAACCACGGCGAAACGGTCCGCTGAAAACGTGTCAGCGTCTTCAATAATGACGTCTCGCTGCACACCTCGCGAAAACCCTGAGTCGGTAGCCGACTTAGTTTTCCATTCGTCCTCACCGTAAGTCAGGTAGTCGACGCCACACAAGTCGATCAACGTGCTGAACTCAAACGCCGCATCGTCGCGCAGCCGGGTCGCGGAATCGACTAACGCGTCGCGCGGCACGAGCATCGTTACCTCGCGTGCGACACCAACGCTTACGTCATAATCGGGGAATGCCTCCCGGAGCCGGCCAACCAAGGCGGGCTCAACGGGCGCCGCGATGTCCTGTGAATCACTCATCGGGCAATGGTACTCGTGCGTCGAATCTTCTTTTGCAACTGAATGATGCCGTAGATCAACGCCTCGGCTGTCGGTGGGCAGCCAGGCACGTACACATCCACAGGGACCACGCGGTCGCAGCCGCGCACAACGGCGTAGGAATAATGGTAGTAGCCGCCGCCATTGGCGCAGGAGCCCATCGAGATTACCCAGCGCGGCTCAGGCATTTGGTCGTAGACCTTGCGCAATGCCGGCGCCATTTTGTTAACCAGGGTGCCAGCCACGATCATCACGTCAGACTGGCGCGGGCTGGGCCGGAATATCACGCCGAACCTGTCAAGGTCATAACGCGCCGCGCCCGCGTGCATCATTTCCACTGCGCAGCAAGCCAACCCAAACGTCATCGGCCACATCGAGCCGGTGCGCGCCCAGTTCACGACCGTGTCGATGCTGGTCACGACCATGCCCTTTTTCTGAATGCTGCCTGGCGGTAACTCGTAGTCAACAGCAGTATCTGCAGCCGGTTGTGCTGTCAATCCCATTCCAGAGCCCCTTTCTTCCATTCGTAAATGAAACCAACGACCAGGATCGCCAAGAAAAGCCCCATGGCGAGCAACCCGAAGCCACCGACCGTGTCGAGAGACACCGCCCACGGGAACAGAAACGCGATCTCAAGATCAAAGATGATGAAGAGGATAGCGACGAGGTAGTAACGCACATCGAACTTCATGCGGCTGTCCTCGAAAGCCTCAAACCCGCACTCGTAGGGTGAGAGTTTTTCCGCATCCTTTGTGCCCGTCCCGAGCAGAAAGCCAAGCGACATCAAGACGACGCCAAGC
>JBCCCC010000019.1:0-35570 GCA_039033695.1 Pseudomonadota bacterium
TGGTTTTATTGCGCAATGAAGACGCCATCCAAAAACCTGTTGCAACAACTGATCACCGGTGTGCGGGAGCCGCTGATGGTCGTCGACGTGTCCGAAAACCATTGGCGCGTGAATTTCTACAACCCGGCGATGCTGCGGCTGCTGGGTCTGCCGTCGGGCAAGGTCAGCAATCAGGATGGCGAGCCTTTGATTTTCAGAATCGCCGGCACGGCCGGCGTCGACGCGGTTCGCAATTGCAACTCGGATTGTCCACAAACACAGTTTGCCAGTGAGTACATTAGCGCGCATGCTGAGGATCGACACATTGACGGCGAGGTCGTGGCGCTAACGGGCTACAAATCACTACGGGCCGTGTTCTTTCGGGTCAGTGCCCGCGATAAAAACTTGAGCCAAACCGGGTCCACCGCGTCATTGAGGATGCTGGCGACCGACGCTGTTAGTACGTTCCTGAAGCCTGCCCCATGGCTCGAGCTGTTGCAGCGCGATGCGGCGATTGCTGCGCGCGAGCAATCCTGGCTCGCTGTCATCGCATTTCGTGTCGATGCGTTGCAGGCCTATATCGAGACATTCGGTCAGCACGCTGGTGACTCCGCAATGAAGCGCATTGCGCACAGTATTCGCCGCCGATTGAAACGCGCTGGAGACACAGCCGCGCGTATGGCTGATGATGAGATCGCCGTCATGGTGCATGGCTCGAGCGGCCCGACGGCGCGTGAGTTTGCTGCCAGCATTGCCGAAGACGTGCGCGCGCTTGCGATTCATCATCCCAAATCGCCCATAGGTCGTCACATCACTGTATCGGTGGGCGTGTGTGCGTTGGTCCCTGGTGGCGAGAACGATGCCGACGACATGTTGACACGCGCCCGCGCCCAACTGGATACACCGGATACCCAGCAAGTCGTTGCGATTACGGGCAATTTAACGACCCACTAGACACGGGGTCAGCCCTGCCGCGCCAACTAGTTCGTTTCAGGTTGGTCAGTTCGGCTGATGAGTGCCAGCGCGCCAAACCTCGGGTGATCAAAAAAGTGCAGCTCGGCACTGCGCATTTTGCGCCGCTCGTTCAGGCGATAGACCACACTGTCCGTCGACTGCCCGGCGCCGCCGCTGTTTTTGGCGAGTTCAAGCTCAAGCTTCAAATGCAAGAATCGCGTCACATAGAGCGATGCATCGCCGTTCAGCGCCGTTGGCGTATTGCTGACGCGCGCAAGGTTCAGTGTGGTTTCATTGTCCTGGTCGTAGACCGCCTGGCGCCACGCCGTGTGCAGCAGTGGTTTGTAGTTGCGACTTGCACGTAGCTTTGCGAATTGATCGGTCAGCCTATACTCGCTGTCGGGAACAGGCGAGAACACCAGTGGTAGTGGCTCAATCTCCGCCGAGTCTGCCGAAGGCTGTTCGGGCAATGGCTGATCGACTGGCTCTCGCAACATCGGCTGCGAGCGACGCAGTTCATCGGCGGCAGCGTCGCGCCCCGTATCGATATAGCGCCAGTCCTCGCGGCTACCCAGAACGCCGCCCACATACTCGAACACGATCAGCTCGACAATAAACTCTGGTGCAACGTCTTCGCCCGGTGTGTCGTCGACCGATTGCGCGGACGCGAAGTGCCAGGAGAACGCACAAACAAGTAGGGCAATAGCCAGAAAAAAACAGCGCATAGGGGTCAGCGGAGTAGCAATCACAAGCGCAATGATAGCATCTGCCGGCAGCGTCGATCAGCGCTCGGCTGGCGCCAGCAAATCCATGACTTCACCAACTGCTTTCACCCGATCCGCTGCGTTTTCCATCGGATGCCGGAAACTCAACCGCTGCGCGTCTGGAAGTTTGAACCGTTGGGGTTGTCGCTGAACCAGCGTTACCAGCGTCAGGGGGTCAACCGGCGTACGACTGCCAAACTTCAGGTAACCGCCGGCCTGGCTGACATCGATCTTGATGATGCCGAGCGCGGTGGCGCGCAGCTTCAGCCGGCTGATGGCCATTAGCACGCGCGTCGGGTCCGGCAACAGCCCGAAGCGATCGATCAGCTCAACTTGCAGATCGTGCAGTTGCTGATCATCGCTGCAACTTGCAATGCGTTTGTAAAGCATCAGCCGCAGGTGCACATCCGGGACATAGTCCTCGGGCAGCAAGGCCGGGACATGCAGATTTATCTCGACCCCGGCATTGAGTGGCTGATCGAAATCCGGTGTCTTGCCCTCACGTAGTGACTGCACAGCCTGGGTTAGCAATTCTGTGTATAGCGAAAAGCCGATTTCCTGAATCTGGCCGCTTTGCCCGTCGCCCAGCAGCTCGCCTGCGCCGCGAATCTCAAGATCGTGGCTCGCCAGCGCGAAGCCAGCGCCAAGATCCTCGAGTGATTCGATGGCCTCCAGGCGCTTGATCGCGTCGGCTGTCATCGAATTGCGTGGCGGTGTGAGCAGATAAGCGTAGGCGCGATGATGCGAACGACCGACGCGCCCGCGTAGCTGGTGCAACTGGGCGAGACCAAAGCGATCTGCACGATTGATCAGAATGGTGTTGGCGCTGGGCACGTCGATCCCACTTTCAACGATAGTTGTGCACACAAACACGTTGAAGTTGCGGTGATAGAAATCGAACATCACCCGCTCAAGTTCGCGCTCTGACATCTGCCCATGGCCGATCCCGATCGTCGCCTCGGGGACGAGTTTTTTGAGTTCGGCCGCAATGCGGTCGATATCGTCAACCCGGTTGTGCACGAAGTAGACCTGGCCACCGCGCTTGATCTCACGCAGGCAGGCCTCACGGATCAGTCCGTCATTCCAGCGGCTGATAAATGTCTTGACCGACAAACGATCGGCCGGCGGCGTCGAGATCAGCGACAGCTCCCGTAGCCCACCAAGCGCCATGTTCAACGTGCGCGGAATCGGCGTCGCGGTCAGCGTCAGAACATCGATCTGAGCGCGCAGCGATTTCAGTGCCTCCTTATGGCGCACGCCAAATCGATGTTCTTCGTCGATGATGACCAGGCCTGGATCTTTGAAATCTGCGGTGTGACTCAAGAGTTTGTGCGTGCCAATGACAATGTCGACCGTACCGTCACGGACGCCGGCAAGCGTTTTCTCAATGTCCGACTTCGAGCGAAACCGCGACAGTTGCTCGACGCGAACAGGCCACTCGGCAAACCGATCGAGGAAGGTCTGGTAGTGTTGCTGCGATAGCAGAGTAGTCGGCACCAATACCGCCACTTGCTTGTTGTTCTGCACGGCAATAAACGCGGCGCGAAGGGCAACCTCCGTCTTGCCAAAACCGACGTCGCCACACACCACGCGATCCATCGGCGTGCTCGCGTTCATGTCGGCGATGATCGCCTCGATAGCGGTTGCCTGGTCTTCTGTGAGCTCAAACGGAAAGTCGGCGCCAAACTGGCGATAGTCCGACTCCGGGACGCGAAAGCTGAAGCCTTTGCGAGCGGCACGACGGGCGTACACATCCAACAGCTCGGCGGCGACATCGCGCGCTTTCTCCGCGGCCTTGCGGCGCGCTTTGCTCCACTGATCCGTGCCCAGCCTGTGTAACGGTGCTTTGTCTGGCGACGCGCCGGTATAGCGCGAAATGAGCTGCAGCGCGTGCACAGGCACGTACAGCTTGTCACCACCAGCATATTCAAGTGTCAAGAACTCGTTGCGTGTGTCGCCGACATCAAGGGTTTGGAGACCCAAGTAGCGCCCGACGCCATAAGCTTCGTGCACCACAGGTGCGCCTACGGTTAAGTCGCTGAGTTGACGAATAACTGCCTCAGGATCACTCGCGCCACGTCGACGACGGCTGCGTGGCTTAATGCGACGCCCAAAGATGGCTTGCTCGGTAACCACCGCAAACGCGCCGTCCGCCAGAAGCATGCCGGTGTTGATCGCGCCGGTCGTGATGCCCAGCGCTGCACCAGACGTCAGGAACTCTTTCCAGCTGTCGATCCTGGTGGGCGTGATGCGATGCGCCTGACATAACTCGATCAGCGCTTCGCGTCGACCGGCCGATTCGGCGACCAGCAGCGTGCGCTGCGTGTCAGCGCGTTCCTGCAAGAAACGCACAAATGCCGCCGAGGTGTCATCGCGGTGCAGATCCAGTGCGATCGGGGGTAACGGTTTGCTTAGCGCAACCTCGTCGTCCAGCAGCTTTTCGCGGCTCAGTATCAGCGTGGCGTGAACGGCATTGCGCTCGCGCCACTCATCCAGCGTGAAAAAGGCTTCGTCAGGTGCGAGTAGCGGTCGTTCCTCGGCGACGTTGAGAACTTCGAATCGCTCATCGATATCGGCGACGGTTTGCATGAGCACGCCATCGAGGTCCGCATCATGGCAAAGCAACGTTGTCGGCGGCAGAAAGTCCAACAGGTTGCTGGTCTTGTCGAAGAACAGGGGCAGATAGTACTCAATGCCGCCATGAGCAATCCCCTGCGAGACGTCGCGATAGACTTGCGATTGGTTTGCATCGCCGCTGAAGCGTTCGCGATAGCGTTGTCTGAACGCGCGCACTGCATCGTCATCAAGCGGTAGCTCGCGCGCTGGCAGAATTTCCAGCGACGCCAATGTCTCGCCTGAGAGTTGGGTATGCGGATCGAAGCGGCGCAACGAATCAATCTCGTCGTCGAACAAGTCGATGCGCAACGGCTCGTCGCTACCCATTGGGAATAGGTCAATAATGGAGCCACGTACGGCAAACTCACCGTGTTCGGTGACTTGCGGCACCCGCAGATAACCGCTTTCCGTCAGCGACTGAATGAATGCGTCGCTGTCCAATGTTTGTCCGCTCAATAGCGACAACGTGCGCGCGCTAACGTAGTTGTCAGGTGGCAGTCGATGCAAAAGGCACTGCGCCGCCACGACCAGTAGGCCGCGTCTCAACGAGGGTAGCTGACCGAGAGCGGTCAGACGCTGGGAGACAATATCCTGGTGCGGTGAAAAACTGTCGTAGGGGAGCGTCTCCCAATCGGGGAAATGCAGAACGGGTAGCGTGTCGCCGGCAAAGAAACGTGCTTCGGCCTCGAGCCGGTCGGCTTCCTGTTGATTTGGCGCAATATGCAGCACCGGCTGGTCCAGCGACGCTGCCAGCCGCGTCAGCAACAGTGCATCGCTAGCGCCGTAGAGCCCACCGACCTGGCTCGGTAGCGAGTCACGGTCAATAGCTAGCTCGCGCTCGCTGTCAGCGCGCAGATTCAGAAGTTGGGCTGGGTTCATGGCAGAGTGGTCACAGACGTTGCAACCGCGCACATAGATGGCATGCGATGACGGCGCGATAGCAGTTTTTCAGGGTTGCAGCGCGCCTCGATACACCACCAAAAACGCCCGCATTAAGCGGGCGTTAGTATGCCATATCAATTCGATGGTGTTGGCTGAGTTAGCGGCTCATCACCGTATGGATGACGCGGTCATATTCGAAGTAGACGATAAAGCCGTCATACTCCCAGCGCGTAATCGGTGGCTGGCCGACGGCAGCGCGACGCGTTTGAGGCTGGCCCCAGGATGATTCGACCCGCTGCATCGTCATACCGCGTTGCGGTGCGGAGGTGTCAACAAGGTTGCTGGTATTGCCCAGGTCGAGTTCGTCCGCTTGTAGCGGCAGGGTCAGTGCAGCGAACGCAAGCACAGCGAAAATGGTGAGTGTTTTGATCATGATCATTGCTCTTTGCAGTGCGCCGATGCCGGCGCGGACCAGACATAAATATAACACTTGCAGGGGTATGAACGTCAGCGCCGGGCCGTCTAATTCGTGACACATGTCTCGGAAATAGGCGCCGATCAGGCAGTTGTGGTTTAATCGCGGCGATGTTACGACCAGTCGAACTGATGATCGCGCTGCGCTATTTGCGGGCTCGCCAATCTGCGCGTTTTGCCTCATTTATCAGCTTTGCCTCGTTGCTTGGTGTGGCAATCGGGGTCGCGGCGCTGATTACCATTCTGTCCGTGATGAACGGATTTGAAGCGGAGTTGCGTGAGCGGCTGCTTGGCATGCAGTCACAGGCGACGATAAGCGCGCAGGATGGGCGGCTTGACGATTGGCCATCGGTGCGCGAGGCCGTGCTGCAAGACTCGCGCGTTCGCGGCGCCGCGCCGGTGGTCACGATGGAGGGGATGGCCAATGTCGGCGGTCGCCTGTTACCGGTGCTCGCCGAGGGGCTTGATCCGTCCGTCGATTCAGAAGTTTCCAGAATCGCCTCGGCGATGATCGCGGGCAGTCTGGAGGATTTGCTGCCGGGCGCCAGGCGCATTGTGATCGGCCGGTTTCTTGCGCTGGATTTGGGGGTTGGCGTGGGAGACGATTTGGTGCTGCTGGTGCCGCGACCGGTGGCAACGGGTGTGGAGCCGGCGCTGCATCGGCTAACTGTCTCTGGTTTGTTTGATTCTGGTGTTCCTGAATACGACTCAGGGGTTGCCTATCTGCACTGGCAGGATGCGGCCGACATTGCGGGCCTGGGCGAGGCGGTGAGCGGGATCAAGTTGCGATTTGACGATGTATTCGCGGCTGGTGGGATCGCAAGAGAATTGACGGCCGAATTGGGCGGCAGTTTTCGCGCGACCGACTGGACTCGCGAAAACGCCAGCTACTTTCGTGCCATCAAGCTTGAGAAGGCGATGATGGCGATTATTCTGTCGCTGGTCATCGGTGTCGCCGCATTCAACATCGTGGCAAGTCTGGTCATGGTGGTGACCGACAAGGAAACAGATATCGCTATCTTGCGAACCCTGGGTATCGACCCGCAAGGCGTTGTGCGCATCTTTTTCATACAAGGGCTCATCATCGGTTGGCTGGGTGTGTTGCTCGGCGTGGCATTGGGTGTCGCGCTGGCGCTGAATGTGACCGAGGTCGCAGCATGGCTTGAGGGGTTGCTGGGCTTTCAGGTGATGCCTGGTGATGTCTACGTGATGACGCGTATCCCCTCCGAGGTGCACGCGATTAATGTGGTCTGGATTGCGGTCGTTGCGTTGCTCGCGACGACGATTGCGACAATTTACCCGGCCAGACGCGCTGCATCTGTGCATCCGGCGGAGGCGCTGCGCTATGCGTAGTGATGCGGGCGGATGAAGTACGAGGTTGGCATCGGGCAGCGCTATGTGCGGGCACGCAGCGGCAGTGGTTTTGTGTCGTTCATTTCAATCATCTCAATGCTTGGCGTTGCCATTGGCATTGCGGTGTTGATCATTGTGCTGTCGGTCGTCAACGGATTCGAGCGTGAGTTAACCGGTCGTTTGTTGGCGATGTCATCGCACGCCACGATTGAAGGCTTGGACGGAAGCCTTAACGACTGGCAACGCCGGCGTGAGGAGGCGGTTGCCAACCCGCGGGTACTCGGTGCAGCACCGTACATTGAAGAAAAGGCGCTGCTGGCCGGCGACGCGCAGGTTAGCGGTGTTGTTGTGCGCGGCGTGCTGCCGGAGGCGGAGCGAGAGGTTGCCGCACTTAGACAACTGACTCAAAGTGGTAGCTTTGAGGCGCTGAAGTCGCGCGGCTACGGCGTGGTGATTGGCACTGACCTTGCCGACGCACTGGATGCCAGCATAGGCGACAAAGTGCTGTTGATGATTGCCGAGGGCAATGTGACGCCGGCTGGCATCGTGCCGCGCATGCGGCGCTTCGAGGTGGTAGGTACGTTTCGCGCGGGAATGTACGAGTTTGATCGGCGTTTCGCATTTGTTCACATGGATGACGCCAAGCGTCTGTTTCGCAGCATAGACGGTGTCACCGGTATTCGGTTGTCCGTCGACGACATGTTTGCGGCGCCTGCGATCGCACGGGAGGTCGCCGTAGATCAGGGCGGTGGCGTCATGATTAGCGACTGGACACGGCGCCACAGCGCGTTTTTTCGCTCGATCCAAATTACGAAGTCGATTCTGTTTGTCATCTTGATGCTGGTGATAGCCGTTGCAGCGTTCAATATTGTGTCGACGCTGGTGATGGTGGTTCGCAGCAAGCGAGGCGATATCGCCATCCTTCGCACGCTCGGTGCCTCACGCGCCAGCGTCACGGGCATTTTCGTGACGCAAGGTGCAATCATCGGGTTGGTGGGTGCGTTGATTGGTGTTGCTCTCGGCGCGTTAGTCAGCCTGAATCTGGAGTCGATCGTGCACATCGTCGAGTCCACGTTTGGCATCAGCTTGTTGGCAGCGGATGTGTATTTCATCAGCGACCTGCCCAGCGATTTGCGCTGGGTCGATGTTGCACAGGTCGTTGCGGTGGCGCTCGTGCTTGTGTTTGCGGCTACGCTGTACCCGGCGTGGCGGGCGTCTCGTACTAATCCGGCAGAGGAACTACGCTTTGAATAAGAAGACAGCCGGCGCTGGCGCCGTGCTCAGTTGTAGCGGCGTTACCAAGACCTTTACTGAGGGCTCGGCATCGCTGACGGTATTGCGGGCCGTGAATCTGGACGTTGCTGCCGGGCAGACCATCGCTGTCGTCGGCGCGTCTGGATCAGGCAAGACCACGTTACTGCAATTATTGGGTGGCTTGGACGCGCCTAGCAGTGGTTCCATTGAGGTTGCGGGCCAGGATCTCGCCGGACTGTCGGATAAAGAACGCGGTGTCGTGCGGAATCGGATGATTGGCTTTATCTACCAGTTTCATCATCTGCTCCCCGAATTCACGGCTTGTGAGAACGTCGCCATGCCCTTGCTGATCCGTCGCGAGCCGCGACAAAAAGCCATGGCCGCGGCCGCGGCCTTGCTCGAGCGCGTTGGGTTGGGTGAACGTTTGACGCACCGTCCGTCCCAGCTGTCCGGTGGTGAACGCCAGCGAGCCGCGGTTGCTCGCGCTTTGATCACACAGCCCAAGCTGGTACTGGCAGACGAGCCGACTGGTAACCTTGATCGTGGTACTGGCGAGCAGGTTTTCGAGCGCATGTTGGCGCTCAATCGAGATTTCGGCACAAGCTTGATCATCGTGACTCACGATCCGCTATTGGCGGCGCAAATGGATCGCGAGCTTACGCTGGTGGATGGCAAGCTGGTCAGCGTGCGCTAGTCGTCCAACCTGGCCTCGCGGCGAGCCGCGCGGCGCTCACGGCGTCGCTGCAAGTAGCCGCCAATCCGCGTACGCCAGACCAGGTCAATCAATACGAAGCCGATCACGGCGCTGACCAGGCCGAAAAAAACATTGCCGACGAGCATGGGTAGCCACAGTGCACTGAATTCTGCCGCCAGCCAGTCAAAGCTCGCGTCAAATGTGAACGGGCGCTCCGGTATGCCGAGCATTACCCGGCCCAACTGATATCCGAGGTAGTACATCGGCAATATCGTTAACGGGTTCACGATCATCGTCATGAGCATCGTCAACGGCAACTGTACGCGCAACGCAATTGCCGACAATCCGGCGGTGAAGCTGTGGCCGGGAATCGGCATCCACATCCAGAATGCCCCCAGCGCGACAGCGGGCGCCACCGACCGCCGACGTATTGCCCATAGATCCGGGTGATCCAGCAAATGCCGCAGCGGCAACAGCCAGCGTTGCTTAATGACGCTGTGGCGGCTAGGCGAGATGGATCGGAAGAATCGACGAGGCATGCGGGGGATAATGGCGATGGTGATAGCCGGATTCTCTCACAGCCGGCTGGCCATTAGGTTGCGCCAGTTCGCGTTCGTGGCCTTGTTGGCCAGAAAGGCGACGAGTGCAGCGAATCCCTGGCGGGCAATCTGCTAACTCTTCCGCTATTGGCAGGTATGGCGAGACATGCTGGCCCTGTGTATTCAATGCCTGGCGTTGATCATCGCAATCAATCGTCCTGATCATGCATACGCTTGCGGCGCGCTTGTGGTTCTGTGTTTTGCCTGGCAGATCCAGGTGTCCCCGCGCCTGGCGTTGCGCGCAGTCTTGGTGCTCGTGTTGGTGACGCTGGTGTCATTGCATACGAATGCCCAACTGGCGAGGGATCGTCTGCACCCGGCATTGGCAGGCGTTACAGTGCCCGTGCGTTTTGTGTTGCTGTCATCGCCCCGCGAAGGGCAGCACCAACTGCACGTGCGCGTGCGCCAGGACGATCCCAGCCTGCCCGCGAAACTGTCAATCAGTTGGCCGCAGCCGGCCGTTTCGCCCGAGGTCGGGACTTGCTGGCAAGCGCGGGTGCGCCTTGGAGAGCTGCGCGGTTTTCGAAACCCGGGAGTATTCGATTACGTGCGTTGGGCGACCGCAGCAGGACTCGGCGGTCGCGGGCAGATTGCCTTGTCGTCCGGCGCCGTGCCATGTGCAGATTATTGCGCCAATTGGCAAGACCGTGTGCGCACCGGTGTTGCCAGCCATGTTCGGCAGGTCCTCGGGCAAACGCGTGCGGCGAGTATCATTACCGCGTTGGCGATTGGTGATCGCTCGCAATTGGATCCGGCCACGCAAGACGCGCTGCGCCAGACCGGTACGGCGCATCTAATGGCGATCTCCGGTTTGCATATCGGTCTGGTGGCCATGCTGGGTGGCTGGCTCATGCGTCGTGTTGGTCCAATTGGCCGCTTTCCGGCCCAGGATTTGGCCATCGCAGCAGGTTTGGCGGGCGCCACCACCTATGCGCTCGTATCCGGGCTTGCGCTGCCTGCGCAGCGCGCATTGCTAATGCTAGGGATTGCGGCATGCATATACATGGTGCGACGGCGGTTTGGTCTGATCCAGTTGGCATCGTTAGCTGCAATCGTCATAAGCGTATTGGCGCCGAGCTCAGTACTCAGTGCATCGTTCTGGCTGTCATTCGCTGCCGTATTCTTGATTGCGTTACTGCAGCACGTTGGCACTGCCAGGGCGCAGCCAGTGTTCGGCTCGCGCGTAGCAGTGCACATCCAAGTACTGTTGACCCTGGCGTTGACACCGGTCACAGCCTACTGGTTTGGCTATGCGGTTTTGTTCTCTTTACCGGCCAACCTGGTCTTGGTGCCCCTATTCGGGTTTGTGGTCGTGCCACTGGTGCTGCTTGGCGCACTAGCCGGTGCGGTGTTCGCACCGCTCGCCATCCCATTCTGGCTTTTGGCCAGCCACATCGTTGAAGCTGCGCTCGTGGCGCTGGACTGGCTGCATCGGGTGCCGAACAGCGTGATTTGGCTCCCATCCACATCGGCCTGGCTGATCGTCGCAACGACGATGGCTGTCGCCTATGCGGTGTTGTGCATCGGCTGGCCAGGTCGCCTGGCCGCGCTCTGCACAATTGCCGTGCTCGCGGTGCGCTCGCCGTCGCCGGCATATGGGTGTATGCGTTTGCAAATGCTAGATGTCGGTCACGGCACCGCAATAACCATGCAGACCGCGAATCATTGGTTTGTGTTTGACACGGGGCCAGCATGGCGCAGCGGTGGCGATGCTGGCGCGCGTATCGTCCTACCGGTACTGAGAGCGCAAGGCGCGCGCGAGGTTACGCTGGCACTTGTGAGTCACGATGACAACGACCACAGCGGTGGGGTTGCCAGTTTGCGCAAGACGGGTCTGGTGCGGCGCTGGCTGGGAAGTGCGGCTGGCGCTGAGGCATGTCGCCGTGGTCTGCGCTGGTCGTCCGATGGCATTGGTTTCGAGGTGTTGTGGCCACCCGCGACATTGCCACATCCGCTGTCCGATAACGATGCTTCCTGCGTGCTTAAGGTGAGCGCGGCCGGGCTGAACGTGTTGCTGAGTGGCGATATTGAAGGCTTCGCTGAGCGATCGTTGGTGGCCGCCGGCGGTCTTGCGTCAACGCTGCTGAGCATGCCACATCATGGTAGTCGTACGTCATCCAGCAAGGCGTTCATTAACGCGGTTGCTGCCAAAGAGGTGTGGGCCAGTGCATCGGACAGCGGCAGATGGATACTGCCGGCGCCGGTTGTGTCCGCGCGTTGGCATGACGCAGGGGTTCGGGTGGCCACGACGGCCCAAGCTGGCGCTTTAGGGGTCACGCTATGTGATCGTCAGATGCGACGTTGACGCGGGACGGAACATGCTGATCTTTGTCGCATTTCTACCGATGTTCTGTGGTAGTCAACTTGCTGGCGCGGTATATTGCCGACTTCATCAAGACATGAGTCTGGCATGGTAGAAATCGTACAAGCAGGTGGCTGGATGATGGCGCCCATCATTCTGTGCGCGATTATTGCAACCGGCATCATCATCGAACGCTATTGGACCTTGCAGCAACAACGCGTGATTCCCAAAGACCTCACTTCGCAGGTTTGGGGCTGGGTCAAGAATGACGAGCTAACGCTAAAGCACTTACAGTCATTGCATCATGGTTCACCGCTTGGTCAAATTCTTGCTGCGGGCCTTGCAAATCGCGACCGCGATCGCGGTGCCATGAAAGAGAGTATCGAGGATACCGGCCGACATGTCGTGCATGAGCTTGAGC
The DNA here is from genome assembly GCA_039033695.1 of Pseudomonadota bacterium. Taxonomy (GTDB): domain Bacteria; phylum Pseudomonadota; class Gammaproteobacteria; order Steroidobacterales; family Woeseiaceae; genus CALBPI01. Next base: position 12,293 of record JBCCCC010000019.1, read on the forward strand.
GTTATCTGGAGACGCTGGGAACCATAGCCGCGATCACACCATTGCTTGGCTTGCTTGGCACGGTGATTGGTATGGTTAAAGTGTTTACTGCCATCACGGCGGCCGGCGTTGGCAACCCGGCCGTGCTGGCTGGTGGTATCTCCGAGGCCCTCATCACGACTGCTGCCGGGTTAACGGTTGCGATCCCGGCGTTGATTGGGTTCCGGTACGCTCGCAATCGCGTTGATACGCTGGTCGTACAGATGGAGAAAGAGGCGCTGAAGCTCATCGAGGCTATTGGTCGTCGTCACGATACCAATGGAGATGCCGGGTGAATCTCGCCACCCGCCGGCGTGAAGAACCACAAGTTAATCTAACGTCGTTGATCGACGTCGTGTTGTTGTTGCTTGTGTTTTTCATGGTGTCCACGAGCTTTGTCCGCGAGTCAAACGTCCAGATCAAGTTGCCGGAAGCCAGCAGCGAACCTGTGGCGACAGTCGCCGATGATGATCGTTTGGAAATCTCGATCAGTGCTCAGAATCTCTATTACGTGAATAATCGCGAGCTGATCAATACCAGCCCAGCGACGCTGCGTCGGGCGCTGGAAGAGATTGCAGCAGGTCGCGAGGGATTGCCTGTCACAATTATTGCGGATGCGGATGCGCGCCATCAGGCTGTTATCAGTGCCATGGATGTTGCAGCGAGTCTCGGCTTTACCGAAGTCAATATCGCTACTGTCAATTCGCCCGATGACTGAAATAGTAAAATTTGCCGATGTTGATGAAGCAAACGTAGGCGCGATCTACAAGCGTATCCTTGCCTATTCGGCGCGTCACTGGCTGATGTTCATTGTCGCGGCAGTCGGCATGATCACGACGGCTGGTGTTGAGGCTGGACTCTCACTGCTGATGAAGCCGCTGACCGACGAGGCATTGGTTGGTCAGAGTGGTGCCGTCGCCGTTTGGATGCCGCTAGCGTTCATTGGGGTTTTCGTTGCACGCGGTATCGCCGGCTTTATGTCCGAGTATGCGCTTGGCTCTATCGGCCGACATGTTATTACGGACATGCGTCGGGAAGTATTCGAAAAATACCTTGCATTGCCATCGACTTTCTTCGATGTGCGCTCATCCGGCCCACTGCTGTCACTCGTCACCTACAACATTGAGATGATCGCCGAGTCGGCCACCAATGTCGTGACTATCCTGATACGCGACACCCTCAAGCTACTGGCATTGATTGGTGTCATGTTGTACACCAGCGCGCAGCTATTCATGTTCGTCGCGATCGTGGTGCCGCTTATCGCTATGTTGATTCGCGTGTTGAGCAAGACTTTCCGTCGCTACAGTAGCCGCATTCAAGCGTCTGTCGGTGATGTGACCCAGGTTACGGAGGAGGTCGTCCAGGGCAACCGTGTCGTCAAGATCTTCGGTGGTCAGCGCTACGAGCGGAACCGCTTCAATGACGCGAACGAATCGAATCGGCGGCTGAACATGAAGCTCGTTGTGGCCAAGGCGGCTGGCGTCGCTGTCACCCAGTTGCTCTTTGCATTCGGCGTCGCGGGTGTGGTCTGGATGGCCAGTGCGGAGTCTGCGCGCGGTGAGTTGACACCCGGTACATTTGTCGCCTTCATGACGGCACTGGTCTTGCTGCTCGACCCACTCCGCCGGCTGACCAATATCAACGCCGCAATACAGCGGGGTATTGCGGCCGCACAGAGCGTTTTCCAGATTCTCGATGCCGATAACGAAAAGGATACCGGTACCATCGAGACAGAGCGCGCCAAGGGGCATGTCAGTTTCGAGCGGGTGTCTTTTTCGTATGGCGATGATGCACTACCCGTGTTGAACGACGTCAGTGTCAGCGTTGCGCCTGGGGAGACGCTGGCGATCGTCGGGCGATCTGGCAGTGGAAAATCGACATTGGTTAGTCTGTTACCGCGCTTTTATGACTTGCAAAAAGGCATGATCAAGCTCGATGACCACTCGATCGACGCTTATCGTTTGAGTGTGTTGCGTGACCAGATCAGCCTGGTCAGCCAGGACGTCGTGTTGTTCAACGATACCATCGCCAAGAACCTTGCCTATGGCGCACTTGGCAGCGTGTCCGAACAACAGATCATTGCTGCGGCAGAGGCAGCGCACGTGATGGAGTTCGTCAATGAAATGCCGGCGGGTCTCGAGACGGTGGTCGGCGATCGAGGCGTGCTGTTGTCGGGAGGCCAGCGGCAGCGCATCGCTATCGCGCGAGCTTTGCTCAAAGATGCGCCAGTGCTGATCCTTGACGAGGCCACCTCGGCGCTGGACACCGAGTCGGAGCGCGTTATTCAGAGTGCATTGGACGTACTGATGCGCGAGCGTACAACGCTCGTCATTGCGCACAGGCTTTCCACGGTCGAGCGCGCCGATCGCATCATCGTCATGGATCAGGGCCGAATAGTCGAGCAAGGTACACACGCCAGTTTGCTCGCGGCGAATGGCCAATACGCGGCGCTTCACAGTATGCAGTTCAGTGACGAGTCAGGCTGAACCGTCGCCATGGCTCTACCGCGTCTGGTATGCAGATGCGGCTGGGGGTTTTTTACTGAGACCACTCGGCGCACTGTTTCGCGCGGTCGGCGCGCTGCGACGCGCGATGTTCAGGAAGGGGTGGTTACGCCAATGCGCAGTTGATGTCCCCGTGATTGTCGTTGGTAATATCGCCGTGGGCGGTGCTGGCAAGACACCGCTGGTAGCTTGGCTTGCCACACATTTGGCGGCGTGTGGTCGACATCCAGTCATCGTTTCTCGCGGTTATGGCGGCGAGGAGCCAGATACACCGGTTGTTGTAACCTCGGCAACGCCGGTTGAGGTTAGCGGTGATGAGGCGCTCATGCTGGCGCGCCGCTGCGATTTACCTGTTGTCGTCTGTCGGGATCGCTGCGCGGCGGCCGGGGCAGCGGTTGCCATTGGCGCCGACGTGATCATCGCCGATGATGGCTTGCAGCACTACGCAATGTTGCGTGACGCGGAGATTGTCGTGGTCGACAGCGAACGGTTGCATGGCAATGGCCGTTGCTTGCCGGCTGGACCATTGCGCGAACCAGTCAGCCGGCTCGCCGATGCTGACTTGGTCGTGTACTCGTCAAACGCGGACGACACGCGCGCCGGTTATCGGCTCAATGTGAGCGAAGCCATCAACGCAAAACGCAAATCGCGCGTACCGTTGTCACAATGGCGCGGGCAACGCGTGCATGCGATTGCCGGCATTGGCCATCCGGAACGTTTCTTCTCTACCTTGGAGGAGGCGGGCCTGAGTTTGGTGCGACACGCCGTCGCTGACCATGGCACGGTCGACGCGTCGCAATTGAATCCTGATGATGGTTACCCGGTTCTGATGACCGAAAAGGATGCGGTCAAGTATGATCAGCTGTCTGAACGGCACTGGATCGTACCGGCGACCGTTCAGTTGAACCCGATAGCCAGTCATGCAATCGAGCGGTTATTGGACAGCGTGCTGGATCGTAGTACGGGGTCAGTCGAGGAGGGCTCATGACCGGGCGTTTTCATATTGTGATCCCGGCGCGACTCGCGTCAACGCGATTGCCGCGCAAGGCATTGCTGGACCTGGGCGGCCGGCCCGTCATCGAGCATGTCTGGCGGCGAGCACTTGATGCTGGTGCCGAGAGCGTCACAATTGCGACTGATAGTAAAGAGATCGTCAGTGCATGCGAGGCATTTGATGCGAATGTGATGCTGACCTCAGCTGCACACCAGTCGGGTACCGACCGCATTGCTGAGGTCGTGAAGCAGCGTGGTTGGCAGGATGAGCTGGTTGTGAATGTCCAAGGCGATGAGCCATTTATGCCGCCATCAGCGATACGTCAGGTTGTCGACTTGCTAGAACAAGCGCCGCAGGCGGACATCGCGACGCTGGCGACACCGATTGAAGAGGATTCCGAATGGCACGATCCCGATTGCGTCAAGGTGGTCACTGATGCGCAAGGATTCGCGCTGATCTTCTCGCGCGCGGCCATTCCGTTTCAGCGCAAAGTGGCAGGCGCGGCCAGGCTGCGCCATATTGGTATCTACGCTTACCGCGCGGCCAGTTTGCAACGCATGGTCGCGGCACCTGCCTGTGCGCTCGAACAGACCGAGTCACTTGAGCAGTTACGCGCAATGTGGATAGGGCAGCGCATCATCGTTGCTGAGGCTGCTGACAAACCGCCGCCAGGTATCGACAATGAAGCTGACCTTATGGCCGCCAGAGCGCGAATCTAGCTGTCTTCGCTGGCGAGCGCCGTTTCGATGGCCGTGACCAGCGACTCGTCGTATGGCTGCGTTCTTGGGCTGAACTCGCCAATCAACTTGCCGTCTCTGCCGATCAGAAATTTGTGGAAATTCCATGTGGGGTAAGTGCCCGACACGTTGGCCAGCGTCTTGTAGAAGGGATGGGCATCGTCGCCCTTGACCTCGATCTTTTCGAACATTGGGAATTTCACGCCATAGGTTAGCCGGCAAAACTCGGCGATTTCGGCTTCGGTACCGGGTTCTTGTCCAGCGAAGTTATTGGAGGGGAAGCCGAGGACCACGAGGCCATCTTCGCCATACTGCTGGTAGAGTTTTTCAAGGCCATCGTATTGCGGCGTATTGCCGCATTTTGATGCGGTATTCACGACCAGTACAACCTTGTCGGCATAGGTTTCGCAAAGATTCACCTTGTCGTCGGAGGCCAGTTGCTGGAATTCTTGGTCCAGTAACGGTGCCGCGCAATCACCGGCTACGGCCGGCGCTGCCAACACCAGTGGTACCACGGTCAGGAGCGTCAGTAAGCGAAACATATCGTAATCCTTGTATGTCAAATTCGTCGTGCGACCATAACGCCAAAGGCTGAGCCAGAGGCGACCAACTGTACCCAGACACGCGTCAATAAGCCATTGGGTTCGCGTTCAAGCCGGGTTGCGGCATCGTGCATATGATGAAGCTCTACGCCATAAAGGCGTCAGACGCGTCTTGAAGCGGGCAGGCAGCCAACTCTCAAAAAAGGCCAGGTGCTGACGTTCTGCTTCAAAGTGTTCTTCTGCGAACGCACGCAGCTCTGGGTTACGACTGGCTGCCAGCAGCCCACGGTAGATCCAAACAGCACCGGTTTCGCCGGCATGGTCTGAGCGCAGCTCGCGCGCAAGGCACAGCGGCAGGTTCAACTTGTCGAATGCCGGGATCATGGTATTCCTCGACGAATGGGCCGCGAGTTACAGCCTGTAATCCAAAGAATACGCTTGTAGATCAAAAAGGTCTAAATAAATTGCAAACAAAAATGAGACAAATTGACCTAAAGCACTAGAAATCAGTGACATATATAGTCAATACATCGACAACGTAACACGTTGCCGTGGCAGCTAAGAGTCGCTAGATGGCCTGATCGGCGCGGCCCTTGTTGAATCACGATGCGTTGCGCGCCGTTGACACTCTCGGCGCTTGGCTGCTTCCTGGATGGCGATCATTCGCGCCGCTGCCGGCACAAGGTCTTCGGCGATCAGGGCCTGCGTGCGCCGGCGGATCCAGGCGAGGTCGAATTCCGTCATTGTCATTTCCTGAGTGTACCCCGGTAGAATACACACAGGCGCCACGCAAACGCCGTCACGGCGCACCTGACGCAAATCGATTCAAACAACGGACATCAACCATGCATGAACGCGATGACACAATCGGTCTGTTATTTGTCTGTATGGGCAATATCTGTCGTTCACCAACCGCCGAGGCGATCTTTCGCGCCAAAGTCAGCGCGAATGGGCTGGATGGCCAGGTACGGATTGATTCTGCCGGCACCCATGCCTATCACGTTGGCAACCCGCCCGACCCGCGTTCGCAGGCTGTCGCCAAAGAACGCGGAATCAGCATGCATGGTCAGCAAGCGCGCCGCGTCTCGGATGATGACTTTCATGTGTTTGATCACATTGTCGCGATGGATCAGGACAACATGCGCAACCTGCTTGCATTACGCCCGGATTCAGCAACGGCTGCGCTGTCATTGATGTTGTCGCATGACCCGGCCGCCGAGCGGGACGAAGTGCCAGACCCCTACTATGGTGGGGCGCGCGGCTTCGACCAGGTATTCGATATGGTGGACCGCGCGGCGGAGCATCTGCTTGAGAAAGTGCGCGTCCAATTGGCGTCATCCTGACGCCAAACCAGAACCATCGCGCCCTGCTGATGACCTGAGTTTAGGGATTGGCTACTTTTCGCTGCGTTATGCACGCACGGTGGCTTCAGGCGATACCTGCCAATTGATGCGCGCTACCAGACAGGAGTAGTCTCAGCGTGGGGACACTGATTGGAGTGCATCATGAGTTTTCGATTTGATCCGGAAGGGCAGCGATTGCCCATCAAGCTTGATAGTACGTCGAATGCTGAATATGAGCCGATACCGTTGGAGCCGCGGAATGAGCATGCCAACGTTCTGGCGCAACAGGCGGCAACAGACAATGCGCGTCGCGTAGGATTGCCGCGGCGAGAGTTTCTGATCTCCGCAGCAGGTGCCGCATCATCGTTGCTGGCAATCAATTCGACTAACGCAGCTGTCGGAAAACGCGCAGGCTATTTTCAGTTGGCCAGCGATGCTGACATCGCTAGTGATGTTGCTGAGTCTTCGCTGGGTAAGCGTGAGTTCATATTCGACGTACAAGGGCACTATGTGCCGCCGAACATTGCCGCACAACGCAAACGCGAGTGCGCAGAGTTTGACTATATGAGCAGAGACTACATGCGTTGTCTGGGTGCCGACGATTTCGTCAAGGATGTTTTTCTTGATTCGGATACCGACATGATGGTGTTGTCATTTGTACCATCGCGGCGCGATGCGGAACCGCTCACCGCGGCCGAAGCCGAAGCGACTCGCCAGATCGTCGATGAATTGGAAGGCACGCAGCGACTGCTGGTCCATGGTCGCGTTAATCCGAATCAGGATGGTGATCTTGATGGTATGGATGAGCTGGCCGAGAAGTACAATGTCTCAGCCTGGAAGACCTACACGCAATGGGGCCCCGACGGCCGCGGCTTTTATCTGACGGACGACATCGGCCAGCAGTTCATCGACAAGGCACGCAAACTGGATGTGCGCAATATTTGCATCCATAAGGGCATTCCATTTGGTCGCCAGTCGTATGAGCATTCACTGTGCACCGATGTGGGTGAGGCTGCCAAAGCAAACCCCGATATCAACTTTCTGATCTATCACTCAGGTTGGGTGCCGCGCCAGCCCGAGGGACCCTATGATCCGGCGCGCAACGAGGGGCTCGATGGGCTGATTCGCGCTGTGGAGGAGGCCGAGCTTGGTATGCGCTCTAATGTCTATGCGGAGCTCGGCAGCACGTGGCGCGGGTTGATGCGCGATGTCGATAGCGCGGCCCATGGTATCGGCAAGCTCATCAAGCACCTTGGTGAGGATAACGTTCTGTGGGGGACAGATTCCATTTGGTATGGCTCACCTCAGGACCAGATCCAGGCGTTTCGTAGCTTTCAGATCGACGAAAGTGTCTGCGACGAGTATGGCTATGCGCCGATGAACGATGCGATGCGCGCGAAGATCTTCGGCCTGAATGCACTGACCGCGTATGACTTGAAAAAGGCGGACGTTGAGGCATTTGCGGCCCACGATATGGTGACCAAACGACGTGAAAACTATCGCGGTGAGCGTGACCCGCACTACCTGACGTTTGGGCCCAAGACGCGGCGAGAGTTCTTGAAGTTTGCCTGACTGACTGTGCCCGGCTTGGGCCGGGCACAGTCGTGCATGTGTTTGGCGTCAGCGACTAGTCCTCGCTGGACCAGACCGTGTATTTCTTATCTTGGGTCGCGGCTGTTGGCGCGCTTTCCCAGGGCAACAGTTGCGGTTTGCTCTTGTCAGCAGCTGCCGGTTTCGCGCTCTCCGCGGTAGCGGCGCCAGTCTGAGGTTTCGGTTTGGCCGATTCCGGCGCTGGCTTGTCAGTGGCCGTGCGGTCGGCCGCTCGACCCCTGTCCGGTTTGCCTTTTGGCGCAGCGCCATTTGCCGGCGCAGCTGGTGCGTCACCGTTGCGAGAATTGCTCGCAGACTGCGCGGGTTGCTGTTGCTTGCCACCTGCTGTGGATGGATCAGTCTGAACTGGTTTCGGTGCTGTGTCAGCCGAATGCTGGGGTTCGCGTCTTGGCGACTTATCGCCGTGAGGGCCCGCCGTTTCAGCGCGTTGTTGTCGTCCCGAACTGGCCCCACCTTGACTGGCTGTATCTTGTGCTGGATTTTGTTCCTGCGCCGGTCGATCGCCTTGCGCGTTATCTTGCGCTTTGCTTTGCGGATTGCTCTCGGCGTTGGTTTGCGCATTGTTTGGTGAATTGTTCTGCGCATCGCCAGCGTCGCTACTCTTACGACGCCGACCTCTAGAACGCCGGCGACGCTTCTTCGGCGTACCATCGCTATCAGTCTGTTGAGGGTTGTTATTGGACTGCGCTGACTTATCGGTCTTTGCCTGCTGCTTGCCGGCAGCGGACTGTTGCTGCTCCTGCTCATCCTTCTTACCGCGACGTCCGCGCGACGAGCGGGACTTGGCATTCTGGTCCGTGTCCTGACCATCGCGTTTGCCACGATTTTCATTGCGTCGACTCTTGCCGCGAGCATTTCTCTGATTGTCATTGCTGCGACTGCGGGCCGACTTTTTGTCGTTGTTTGCGCGATCTTTGTTACGTTTGTTGCGTCGCTCTGCATCGCGCTTGCGGCGTTCCTGACGGGCCTTTTCTTTTGCCTTACGTTCGATTTCCTTGGGATCCGGCTCGCCCGCAAGCCAATACCAGATGCGCACAAAGATGCCTGGTCTCGGCCCAGCGGCACGCTCCGCCAACCGCTTAGGCGTCGGCGCCGGCGTGGCAGGCGTAGCCAGCGCAACCGCCGGCTTCTCTGGCTGTACTTTCTCACCACCCCATTCCGGCGCATCGGGATCTTGCAGCGGCTCTGTCAGTGCGACGCTGGTGCCGGAGTTCTCCGGTAGGTCGACCTGATCGTCGCGGATACGTCGAATCTCGTAATTCGGTGTGTCGAATGCGGGGTTTGCGACCAGAATAACTTGCGTCTTGCTGCGCGATTCGAGCTTCTGTACCCACTCGCGTTTTTCATTGAGCAGGTATGTCGCGATATCCACAGGCAGCTGGGCGATGACTTTGGCGGTTCTTTCCTTGCGTACTTCTTCACCGAGAATGCGAAGGATTGCGAGTGCCAGAGATTCAATTGAGCGGAAATTGCCCATGCCGTCACAGCGTGGACACACCTGGTGGGTCGATTCGCTTAACGCGGGGCTCAGGCGCTGACGTGACATCTCGAGTAGTCCGAAGCGCGAGATCTTGCCGATTTGTATGCGTGCCCGGTCTGCGCCAACTGCCGCGCGCAAGCGGCTCTCTACCTCGCGTTGATTACGCGATGCGTTCATGTCGATAAAGTCGATAACGACCAGGCCACCCAGGTCACGCAATCGCAACTGCCGGGCAATCTCGTCAGCTGCCTCAAGGTTCGTGTTGAATGCCGTTGTTTCGATATCGGCACCCTTAGTCGCGCGTGCCGAGTTGATGTCGATAGAAATCAGTGCCTCGGTGATGTCAATCACAATGCTGCCGCCCGAGGGCAGGTGAACACTGTGTGCATAGGCTGTTTCGATTTGTGACTCAATCTGGTAGCGCGTGAATAATGGCACCGGATCGGCGTATCGTTTGAGTTTGTGCGCGTTGTGCGGCATTACCGACTCGATGAATTCGCGCGCTTGCTCATACGGCTTATCTGCGTCGATCAGCACTTCGCCGATATCATTGCTAAGGTAATCGCGCAGCGAGCGAATAACCGCGTTGCTCTCCTGATAGATCAGGAAAGGTGACGGTTTTTCTACAACGACCTTCTTGATAGCGTTCCAGACGGCAAACAGGTTGCCAAGGTCCCACTGGAGCTCCTCAGCCGTTCGGTCGATGCCGGCTGTACGCACGATAATGCTCATGCCGTCAGGCACGTCCAGATCCGCCAGAGCCTCACGAATCTCTTCGCGATCTTCACCGGTGATTCTGCGCGATACGCCGCCCGACTTCGATTTGTTGGGTTTGAGTACCAGGAATCGCCCGGCGAGGCTGACGTACGTGGTCAGGGCAGCGCCTTTGTTGCCGCGCTCCTCTTTCTCAATTTGGACGACAATATCCTGACCTTCCTTAAGGACTTCCTTGATGGTTGGCTTATTCTTGTCCTTGGCTTCGCGGACATAGTATTCCGGAGAAATGTCCTTGAATGGCAGGAAGCCGTGGCGTTCTGCACCATAGTCAACAAAGGCTGCCTCGAGACTGGGCTCGATGCGTGTAATTTTGCCTTTGTAGATGTTTGCTTTTTTGCGTTCCTGGGAGGGAACTTCGATATTCAGGTCATAAAGTCGCTGGCCATCGACCAGCGCCATGCGCAACTCTTCTTCTTGAGTTGCATTGATCAGCATTCTTTTCATTGTGCCCTTTGATCCTTGAGAAGGCGGGCAACGCGCGTATCCAACTGTTACGGGGGCGTGGCGCTAGTGTCATCGACATCGAGTCGTCTGCAGACGCGCTGGCGTGCCGACACGCGATAAAACGCGTATCAGTGCGAAGCGGAATCAGAAAAAGCAAATACTCAATAAGATGCATAAATAAAGCGCAGGTGCGTAAGCACCGAATTATCCGCAACGGCAGAAGCCAGCCAAGCTGGTGTACGTTGCCGTGCCAAGTGCCGTCAATCACAGGTTTGCGACTGGAGGGCACCAGTTTGTAGTCCATTGCCGAGGCATGCGTAATGGCCTGCCGCGGCGCGAATTGATCATGTGTTGCGAGTTCGGTTCGCGTCAAACGCGGGGTTTCGAACATCGCACTTTGAGACGGCGTAGCGAGCATGCCAAGGCGCTAACGCCGGTAACTGCATTCACGTGCTGCCGTCTGACGCGTGTAATATAGCAACCTCTCAGCGTCACAGCAATCGGATAAGTCATTGTCAGAGAAAGAGAACCCGACCACCGGTGCTGCGACATCGGTGCGCTATGCGACCGTTGATAGTGGCAGCGATGGTCAACGGATAGACAATTACCTGTCGCGCGAGCTGCCAGGCGTGCCCAAGAGTCGTATTTACAGGATGCTGCGTACCGGCGAGGTGCGCGTCAATAAGGGGCGTGTAAAGCCGACCCGACGTGTTCAGGACGGCGATATTGTGCGTATCCCGCCGATCTCAACGCGCAAGTCTGGCGCGGCGGTCGTGGCGCCGTCGCTCGCGCGTGAGTTAATGGCTGCCGTACTGTTCGAAGATAAAGATCTGCTCGTGATCAACAAGCCTGGCGGTCTCGCCGTGCATGGCGGCAGTGGTCTCAGTTTCGGCGTGGTTGAAGCACTCCGGACGTTGGACCCGGCTTGGCACGAGCTCTCGTTGGCCCACCGGCTCGATCGTGAGACGAGCGGCGTACTCGTGCTTGCCAAGCGACGCAGCGCTTTGCGACGATTGCACGAGGCGTTTCGTGAAGATCGTGTCAGTAAAGTCTATCTCGCCCTGGTCGACGGCTATTGGGAGCACGGTACGACCACGATCGATCTGCCACTTGCGGTGCACGAGCGCAAGGGTGGTGAGCGTCATGTCGGGGTTTCGGCAGGCGGCAAGCCGTCTGTTACCGAAGTGAGCCCGACCGAATCCCGGCGCGAGGCGACGCTGCTGACACTGCGGCCGCGGACTGGCCGCACGCATCAGATTCGGGTGCATCTGGCGCACATGGGCCACCCAATCGCCCAGGATCAGCGTTACGGGGATGCAGAGCGCAACAAGGCGTTTCGACAAGATGGCTTGCCGCGACTGTTCCTGCATGCGCAGTCGATCGCATTTGATCACGGCGGCGGGACAGAACAGATCTTCAATGCGCCACTTTCAGATGACCTTCAGTTATACCTTGAGCGTGTCCTGGCGCGGCCGAGCGTGACCTCCCAACGACGCCGCTAGCACAGGTCGAACGTTCGCAGGGCCTTGCTGACGAAGATCAATGGTAGTCCGATCAGTCCCGTAGGGTCCGTGCTCTCGACAATCTCAAACAAGCTGATTCCGCGGCCCTCGACCTTGAAGCCACCAGCACATTGCCACGGCTTCTCATGGTCAACATAGTGGGATATCTCGTCCGCTGACAGCGTTCTGAACCGCACGCGCGTGATGTCCGTATGGCTCAGGCTGCGTCCGCTGCGTGTGTCAATGATGTGCACGGCGCTATAGAAGACCACCGTCTTGCCGCTGCAACTGCGCAACATTGAGACATTGCGCTTCGCGTTGCCGGGCTTGCCAAGTCGTGTGCCGTCTCGGCCGGCGACTTGATCGGCACCAATAACCACGAGTGGCTCATCGGTCGATTTGCGACTCGACGACACCGCCTCGCACTTTTCCCTGGCCAGCCGCGCGGCGAGGGTAGCCGGCAGCTCTGCCGGTCGGGGCGTTTCGTCGACATGGCTGGTTTGTTGCTCGAATGCGTCGGCTAGTCGTCCCAGTAACGCCGCACGAGACGGTGATGCAGATGCCAGCACGAGGGTCGTCTGCGAGCTGTGGGTTGGCGGCGATGCGGTTGTCACAGGCGTTCTCGGTACACTAAAGCCTTATTTTAACGCTTTTTTCTTTGACAAGCGCAGGGTCTGTTCATATCATTCGCCGGCTATGTCAGCTTGGATTGAAAACCCGATTAGCCTTAGCGATGCCAGTGCGCGCGGCGCGCACTTCGAAGGGCAGCTTGACGCCGCGCAGCTGCCGAGATTGTCAGCGCTGGTGGCGCAGTCAGTCGAAGATGCCGTTCGGGGCGAGTCTGCGCCTGTAAAGGCCAAGGTGGCGCTGGAGTTCTCGCCGCACACGAAGCCTGCGTTCACCGCTGTGAGCGGGCAGGTGGATGCGCAGTTTGGGCTGATCTGTCAGCGCTGTCTTGAGATGGCGCCGATGAGCGTCAGTGTCGATGTGGCATTCGCATTGTGCGAGACCGATAGTCCGGACGATTTTCTGGACGGCGTAAGCCCGCAGTTGACCCGTTGGGACCATAGCGGTGACGAATTTCGCATAGCGGAGTTTGTAGACGAGCTGGTGTTGCTGGAATTGCCGCTGGTCGTGATGCACGAGGATGAGGCAGATTGCGGCAAACTGGCGGCCGAGGCGCGGTTTGCGGACAATGGGCAAGACGTGCAGACACCGTTTGCGGAGCTTGCGACGCTGCTTGCGAGCAAAACGAGCTAAGCCGCGGTTGAGAAGAAGCGGGGCGAGCAACGCGCGATGTACGCGCAAGAACAATTGAAGTGCGATCGACGCGAATTCATAGAATGATCGGTCGCCAGCAACGGATAACTACTGGAGATTGCAAAAATGGCAGTTCAAAAGAGTCGGCGCACGCCGTCGACGCGCGGCATGCGCCGTGGTCACGACAAATTGAAAGGCAAGACGTTGTCGGTTGAGCCGACAACAGGCGAGAAGCATTTGCGCCATCATGTAAGCCCGGACGGCTTCTATCGTGGCAAGCAGGTTATCGAACCTGAGCAAATCATCGACGACGAAGACTAGCGACAAGCACGGCGGCGACTCCAGCCGCCCTGTTGCTATGATCGAAAGATCACAACTCAAGGCGCTGCCACTATGACCTCGCGCGGCACGATTGACGTCGCGCGGCCTGTGACACTGGCACTGGATGCCATGAGCGGCGATCGGGGCGCCGCTGTCGTTGTTGATGCCGCCGAATCAATGCTCCGTCGTCATGGCAATGTGCGTCTCATCCTCGTAGGTAATGGCGACGAGCTGCGCGATTTGGTGTCCTCCCAGAACGGCCGTCTCGAGATTCGCCATGCCGACGAAGTCGTGCAAATGAATGAGTCGCCGGCAGACGCGCTCCGACGAAAGAAAAACTCTTCAATGCGTATCGCCGTGAACCTGGTCAAGGACGGTGCGGCTGCCGCCTGCGTGAGTGCAGGCAATACCGGCGCATTGATGGCGACCAGCAAGTTTGTCTTGAAGACAGTGACGGGCATCGACCGGCCAGCAATTATGGCCGAGATACCTGCGCGCAACGGTAGCGTGCACCTGCTGGACGTCGGCGCAAACGCAATGTGTAGTGCGCATCAGCTTTATCAGTTTGCGGTGATGGGTAGCATTGTCACGAGCAAACTGAAGGGCGTGGCCAAGCCTCGCGTTGGTTTGCTGAACATCGGTACCGAAGACAGCAAAGGTAATGACGTCGTGCGGGAAGCCGCGGAGATGCTGGAAAACAGCGGCCTCAATTATGTGGGTTTTGTTGAAGGCAACACGATATTCGATCACGCTGCCGACGTTGTCGTAACCGACGGCTTTACAGGTAACGTTGCGCTCAAGACCATGGAAGGCACGGCCTCGCTGATCGCCCAGTTTCTGCGCGAAACCTTTAGCGATGGCTGGATTGCCAGGTTACAAGGTGCGATTGCACTGCCTGCTCTGCAACGCCTGCGCGCGCGTGTTGATCCCAGGGCGTATAATGGCGCAAGTCTGGTTGGCCTCAATGGCATCGTGGTTAAGAGTCACGGCGGCGCGGACGCCATCGCGTTCGAGCATGCGCTGGAGACAGCACTGCTCGAAGTTCAAGATAATTTGCCGGCAGAGATTAACCGCTGGCTGCAAGACGAGGCTGCCTAATGTTTGCACGAATCGCCGGTACCGGCAGTTATGTCCCAGAGCGCATCCTGACCAATGCCGAGTTGGAAGGTATGGTCGACACCAGTGATGAATGGATCAGAACGCGTTCTGGCATTGAGCGCAGACGAATCGCGGCGGACGACGAAACGACGGCTACACTCAGCATTCATGCGGCGCGACGCGCAATGGATGCGGCGGGCGTTGATCCGTCTGAGATCGACTTTCTTGTTGTCGGTACAACTACGCCTGATCTGGTGTTTCCAAATGTCGGCTGCCTGATTCAGGAAGAGTTGGGCATCTCGCCGTGCCCGACGTTCAGCCTCGAAGCTGCGTGTACGGGCTTTATCTATGCGCTAAGTGTTGCAGATCAATACATGCGCACCGGCAGTGCAAAATGCGCGCTGGTGATTGGTGCCGAAACATTGTCGCGCATCACGGACTGGACCGATCGCAATACCTGCGTGTTGTTCGGCGATGGCGCGGGCGCGGTCGTGCTGAAGCCCGACCCTGAGGTAGGCATCATCTCGACGCATTTGGGTGCGGACGGTCGTTACCGGGAGCTGCTCAAGACGCCGGCAGGGCCTTCAAAGCGGATGAGCGACATATTGCAGGGTGAGGCCTTTATTCAGATGGCGGGCAACGAAGTGTTCAAGGTGGCTGTAAAGACGCTGGAACGCATTGTCGATGTGACGCTGGAAGCGAATAATATCAACAAAGAAGATATTGACTGGTTGATCCCTCACCAGGCGAATATTCGAATCATTCAGGCAACGGCCAAGCGGCTGGGTATGCCAATGGAGCAGGTCGTTGTCACCGTTCAGGACTATGGCAACACCTCGGCCGCATCGGTACCTATGGCATTGGACACGGCGGTACGCGACGGTCGTGTTCAACGCGGACAAATGTTGCTGCTCGAAGCATTCGGCGGTGGTTTCACCTGGGGGTCGGCGCTGCTGCGTTACTGATCAATAGGAGGAATTCCGACAATGCCTGCTTACATGATAGTTACTGCCCAAGTGCATGATCGCGACAAGTTCATCAGTGGATATGGCGCCGCAGCTGCTGAGCTGGTGGCGCAATTCGGTGGGCGTTACGTCTTGCGTGGGCCCGGTGCGCAATTGCTTGAGGGCGACTTTGGTGATGGCGCGGGCATGGTGATTTCGGAATGGCCGGATAAGGCCGCTGCATTGCGCTTCTGGCAATCCCCGGAATACGCCGAGGCAAAAAAACTGCGCGAGGGCCTTGCCGATTGTCAGGTGCTGCTCATCGAAGCCCCGTCAATCACAGGTCAGGACTAGTCGTCGTCAACAACAGTTAGATCAGCGATTTTGATGGCAGACCGCCGCGGTCATTCTTGCTGCGCCTCAACATACGACCATGCAGCGCCCAGCGCCGCTTTTCCAGCCGCTCGAGTCGAATATCTTCCGGGACCGTTTTCATGAGGCTGCTGCGGTAACGGGAGAAATCGCGGTACGCCTCGATAACATGTTTGAGCTCCATCAGCAGTAGCTCAATAATTATCGCGTCGTCCAGCAAGCCAAGTCCTGGCACGTCGTCCGGAATCAGATCGTCAGGATCGCCAAAGTAGACGAGCGCTGCGAGTATTTTCTCACGTTCGCGTTTTGGCAGTCCCCAATCCTCATCGTCGAGCATTTCGCTCATGGCGATAAGCTTGGGAACGCGTTCACGGACAAAGTCCGGTGCCTGGCGCGTATCGAAATCTTCCAGTACCGAGCGAGCGGCCTCCAGAATATCCTGCTCGTCCGCACTGGTGAGCATATCGCGCGCGGACTGCATGGCTTTGCGCAGTGCGGCGATATCCTTGTTGCTGATCTTTATCTTAACGATGATCGTCAAGGGGCGCTCCCGTACGATACAATCCACATAACCGCGGTAGAGGCTACGTGGCGCGTGCTACAGGGTCAACGTTTTATGTGCAGAGTGTTGGTTAAAAAAATACGGATGCTGGGTGCGGGGCAGGTGAGTCGGGTTGCCGGCATCATCGCGTTGATGTCGGTCACCGGTTCAGCAGTCGCCGAAGTCTATCCATTGCCGGGTCCCGACGAGCACGTGATTGGCAGCGTGACCACGATCCGCAGTATCGCGGCTGACACGCTAGTGGATATCGCGCGGCGTCATGGGCTTGGTTATACCGATATGCTTCGTGCAAACCCCGGTGTTGACCCGTGGTTACCTGGCGAGGGCACGAAGATCACGCTTCCCACGCAATTTGTCTTGCCCGACGCGCCGCGAGAAGGCGTCGTGCTGAATCTTGCGGAATACCGGTTGTATTACTACCCGCCTGCGAAGGCTGGCGAGCCGCCCGTCGTACATACGTACCCGATCAGTATCGGTCGAATGGACTGGGAAACGCCATTAGGTCTGACCTCGGTTGTTGCAAAAGCTGTGCGCCCGGCATGGTATCCGCCAGCGTCTATTCGCAAAGAGCATGCAGAGGCGGGAGACCCTTTGCCGAGTGTGGTGCCGCCTGGGCCCGATAACCCGCTCGGCAATCATGCCATCCGACTCGGTTTGCCAGGGTACCTGATTCACGGCACCAATCGTCCTGCGGGCGTAGGGATGCGCGTCACACACGGCTGCATTCGTATGTTTCCCGAAGACATCGAAGTGTTGTTTGGCAAGTTACCGCTAAAGACGGCGGTGCGTATCGTCAATCAGCCGGTCAAGTTCGGATGGCTAAACGGTGAGTTGTTCATGGAGTCGCACGAGCCATTGGCAAGCGCGGCGCCCCCACCTCTGGAGCGCCCGGACAGTGCTGCCTTGGCGATCGCAGAGACCGGCAACAACGCAGCCGGATCGGCAACTGCCGTGACAGTTGAGCCGATGCCCCCGTCGGACGAGGAAGTTGACGCGCCTTCTCCGTTAACCCTGATCACCCGAGCCTACGTTGGTGCGACGCGCGATCGGCGTGCCAGCGCGGATTGGGCATTGATGGAGTCGCTATTCGCCGATGCGCTGGGTATCCCCCAGCCAGTTGGTACGGAGCTTCCCGCACCGGCGGAGATCGGCGCGGATTGAGCATCTGATGCGTTGCGCTGGGCTCGCATTGCCATAGAAAAATCAACACCACGTGTAAATTTGGCCACTGCGTTGCATCTAACTTAACAACACAGCAGTCACGTGGCGCGTTGTCTTGAATCAATCGCTTGAAAACATCCTGGCCGTGCATGCCCCTCGTCTACAGCGTATTGCCCGCCAGTATGCCGGCAGCAATGACTGGCAGGACCTATATCAGGAAATGACGCTCAGCATCTGGCGCGGATTGGACGGGTTCGCCGGTCGTTCGTCGCTCGCGACCTGGGTCTATCGTGTTGCGGTCAATACGGCGCTTCAGCATGTGCGCAAGAAACCACTGCCGACAATGGAGTGGACGTCAGAACCCATCGGCGTCACAGGCCCTTCCGACCCGATGCACATACTCGATGCATTCCTCCGCCAATTAGATCCGGTGAACCGCGCTGTACTGCTGTTGGACCTGGAGGGGCTGGATCGGCATCAAGTTGGCGATGTGCTTGGCATGAGCGCCGGTGCCGTTGCCGTGCGGATGACACGCTTGCGCGCTCGGTTCAGCGAAGAATTTGTGGAGACTAGGTAATGGATTGGGACATCATGCGTGACCAGTGGCAGGCTCGTTCTGATGATGGGATGCCCGTAGTGCAGGTCGAAAAACCCTCGTCTGTATGGCGGCGCGTTCGGTGGCGCGACTATAGCGAGACGTTTATCGCAGTACTGCTGGCGCCAATGTTCGCCTGGATCTCGATCCGGACGGCACAGTCAGGTGTTTGGGTCACAGCGGTTTTCGCAGCGATGCTGGTTGTTGTCATGATCTATATTACGCTGCGTCTGCGTGTCGAAAGGCGTAAGATCCCGCGGCGCGAACCGCAGATGCCAGTGCTCGAGTTTTTGCATGCCGAGCGCAAAGCACTGATTGCGCAGCGGGACATGCTGCTCAGTGTTTCACGCTGGTATAGCGCACCGATTGCCATTGGCGTCATCGGTGTTTATGGCGGCATCAGTGGGCCCGGGATCAGTTTAGCCGTCTACGTTGTCGTGGTCATGCTGCTGTGCATCGGCATTGACCGATTGAATCGTTACGCAGCGCACACACAATTCGACGGCGCTATCGCCACAATCGAACAACAAATTGCAATATTGGAGGACACATCATGAAGGCACGATCCTGCATCGCGGGGCGTTTCGCAGTTACTGCGATCGCGCTTGTTCTGACCCAAACCGGTTTCACGGAGCAAACAGATATGCAGCAATGGCTCAATAGTCAAGTGAGCGACGGACAGTCCTTGGCAATCTCTGCGGCGCTATTGCAGGGTGGTAAGGTTTCCTACATGCAGGCAGGCAAGTTATCACCGGATGATGATCGCACGCCCGATTCGCATACCCAGTTCCAAATTGGCTCGATTACTAAATCATTCACTAACCTGTTGCTGGCTGACATGATCGCGCGTGGCGATGTTGCCTATGACACCACTGTCGGTGAGTTGCTGGCGGATGAGATCCGTATCGCCAATCCGGCTGTGGCTGAAATTACGCTACTGCAATTGGCGACTCACACGAGCGGATTGCCTCGATTGCCGGCTAACCTCACACCGTCGAATCCGCTTGACCCTTATGCTGGCTACGATGAGAAGGCATTGCTGGCAGCTGTTTCCAATGCGCGCGATAAGCAGACGCTGGGGGATCACTACGGGTATTCCAATTTTGGTGTTGGTTTGCTTGGTTACTTGTTGGGACGTGTTCACGGCGACGGGTATCAGGCGGCATTGGCGGAGTATGTGCTCGAACCACAAGGCCTGGCTCGTACGGCGTTCGTTGTGAAAGATAATGTGTCGGCTGGTTTTCGTGACGGGCAAGTCGTGCCTGACTGGGGACTGGATGTGCTGGATGGTGCTGGGTCGCTTTGGAGTAGTGCCGAGGACATGATGCGGCTGGCACAGATTCAGCTAGGGATAGAGAAGAGCCCACTCAAACAGGAGCGATCTGCCGGTTTGCAGCAGGTCGCATCGACCGGCAGTGGTTTTGCAGTTACGCCCGTGTGGCATGTTGCTGATTCAACCGATGGCAAAGTGTATTGGCACAATGGTGGCACCGGCGGGTTCTGGAGCTTTTTCGGGTTCCGGCCGGATACCGGTGATGCGCTGTTGATCATGGTGAGTGGCGATAGTGATCCGACAAGCGTTGGCCTTGACTGGTTTGGCTGGCAGTCAATGGAAGCCACGCCACCAGTTGTCGCCGATGACGTTTCCGGGCAGTACGAACTGACGCCCAATGTTGGTATTGGCGTGTTTCAGAACAATGGCGTTGTATTCGCGCAGCTGACTGGCCAGTCGCCTTTACCGCTCGATCAGGTAGACGAGAGTTGGTACGCGAGCAATGCGGTTGATGCGAGTTTGCGCTTCGTGCGCGATGAGGGCGCGGTCGTAGCAGTTGAGCTGGTACAAAACGGTGCCATCCAACGTGCAAGAAAAGTGGGTGATACAGCCACCATTGCAGAGCCACGTAAATCGATCGATCTACCGGCCGAGGTGTTGGCTGGCTATGTGGGTGAGTATGCGATTAATGACGCTGCGAAATTTACCATTAGGCTTACGGAGGATGGTTTGCAGGCCAAGCTCACGGGCCAGCCGTTTTTCCCGATTTTTGCACAGTCAGAGCATGTGTTTTTCTACAAGGTAGTAGATGCCGAGTTGCATTTTGAGCACGATGACAATGGTGTTGTGACGGCTTTGGTGCTGCATCAGGGGGCAATCCGGCAACGGGCGGTGAAATCGCCATAAAGCAGCCTTCGCATGCAAAAAAAACGCCGCACGGGCATGACCCGTAGCGGCGTTTCTTTTGCCGGCAGCCAGGCTACCGGACATCCTACTCCAATTACTTGGACATGGACTTCTGGAACATTCTTTCCAGGCGCTCCGTGTTGGCGTCGCAGCAAGACTGTGCTGAGTTGGCCGTGGTCAGAGCTTGGCTGGCGGTGCTTTGAGCACTTGCGGCCTGCTGGCTGGCACGATCAGCAGCGGCACGAGCAGCTTCTGCAGCAGTTTTCGCTGCTGCTGCGTCTGCTGCGGCAGCTTGTGCTGTAGCGCGCACTTCATCCAGCGTGGTTGTGTTAGCACAACCAGAACCTAGTCCGAGTATTAGTGCGGCTGCGCCGACTTTCAGAACGTTTTTATTCATTACAAAAAACCCCATTCGTTTTTGTACAAAACGGTATTTCAAAACAAGAAACACAACAGGTTAGACCTGAAGTTGACGTAATGATGCCAGATTTATGGCCAAGCGTTAAGGAATTACTTGTCTGATATTAGCGACAGGCGATATCGCGGCATCAGTAAGTAGCATGCAGGTTGCTGGGCTGACTTGTCTTTGCTGTGTTGTTTGTGTGAGAAATCGCTTGCGTGAGCAGTAATGCTGTATATAATCACAGTCACTGACTATTTATACAGGTTAGCCGCATGAACGAACTGACACCGCGCCAGACCCAAATCCTCGAGCTTATTCAGGATTTTATTAGTGAAACGGGCATGCCACCCACGCGAGCAGAGATTGCTCGCGAGCTCGGCTTCAAATCGCCTAATGCTGCCGAGGAACATTTGCGTGCTTTGCAGCGTAAGGGAGTTATCGACCTGATTCCAGGCACCTCCAGAGGTATCCAGCTGAAAGATTCATTGCGTGATCAGATTGGCTTGCCACTGGTCGGGCGGGTAGCTGCCGGGCACCCCATTTTGGCAGAGCAGAACATTGAGGCGCATTATCGGGTTGATCCAGCTTTTTTCAGCCCTAAGCCGCATTACTTGCTGCGCGTACAAGGCATGAGCATGAAGGATATCGGCATCCTTGATGGCGACCTTGTAGCGGTACATCGCACACCTGAGGTACGCAGCCGGCAGGTGGTTGTCGCCAGGTTGGAAGATGAGGTCACCGTAAAGCGTTATCGGCAGGAGGGCAGCATGGTTTGGTTGTTACCTGAGAACGTTGATTTCGACCCGATCGAGGTGGACCTCAAAGAACAGTCATTGGTTATCGAAGGCGTTGTGGTTGGCGTGATTCGTGATGGTGTCCAGGTGCATTGATACGCCTTGGCTGACTGGTTGGCCTGCCTGGCTAGAGGTCGAGTCAGGTCGAGATATGTTTTTTTACTTTAAGAAAAATCAATAAATTATTGTTTTGAATAAAATTTGGAGCTTGCCTTATGGGCAACAAGAAGCCCGGTGGCCCAGCAAAGAGAATTGCGGCTGCTACTAAAAAACTGAAAACTCCGGCAGGAAAAACCGGAGTTTTTTTTTCTGCGGAGTCTGAGCATGGCTCGCAAACCGAGCCGCTGGAGGCTTTGCTGACGGGTACTGGGTTGTGGCGTGCCAATACCCTGACACAGGGCGAGGGCCCTATATGCAGTACTGGATATGCTGCGTTGGATGAGAGGTTGCCAGGTGGCGGCTGGCCGGTCAGCGGTCTTACAGAACTACTGAGTGGTCATCACGGTGTGGGTGAGTTGCGTTTATTAATGCCTGCACTGGCGACACTGGCCGCCGGTCAGCCGGGCTGGATTGTCTGGATTGCGCCGCCGTACATGCCAAACGCA
Organism: Pseudomonadota bacterium; assembly: GCA_039033695.1. Taxonomy (GTDB): domain Bacteria; phylum Pseudomonadota; class Gammaproteobacteria; order Steroidobacterales; family Woeseiaceae; genus CALBPI01. The sequence goes on from JBCCCC010000019.1 coordinate 34,539, forward strand.
CCGGCATTACAGCAATGGGGTTTGCCACCTGAACGCATGCTGGTAATTCACCCGCGTTCCTCTGCCGACGCAGCCTGGGCTGCAGAACAGGCGCTCGGTTCCGGCACCTGCATTGCGGTCATGCTATGGACGAATACGCTTGAGTCCGGGCAGTCATTTGCGCCTGCTACCCGTCAACATCAGGCGCGGTTGTCAATGCAGCAGTTTAGCCGGCGCCTGCAATTGGCAGCAGCTACCCATCGTTGCTGGGCGATTGCACTACGCGCTGGTGCGGCGCGCAATCAGCCATCAGCAGCCATGCTTCGGCTATATATTGATATTCAGCACGGTCAGCGCAATCTGCATGTACTCAAGGTGCGGGGCGGTCAACCTGCCACCATTAACGATTTTGACGCAGGTATTGATGTCGACGCGACCATGGTTTCTGCCGCGGCCAATGTCTGCCAGGTCGATACGCACGCTAAACCTTAGTCGTTATTCGCGCATGTCCAGGTCTGCACGCACCAACCCCTATCCTGATCTGTTTGCCGGGCTTGAGGAACAGGCGGAGAACGTATCGCAACGCGTATCACCATGCGATCAGCAGTCTGGCTCATCACTAGCGAGCCAGCAGCCTGCGAGCCGGGGCAAAGTCTGGTTGTGCTTATTTTTTCCATCCTTGCCGCTGCAGGCTATGCAGCACCTATGCTCAGCCGACCAGCCGTACGCAGTTTGTGCTGTAGACGCACGCCGCAGTGTTGTTGCGACTAACCGTTTAGCGCGCAGTTATGGGGTATTGCCGGGGCAGCCGCTAAAGAGTGCGTTAGCACTGTGCGCCGGACTTAACAGTGTCGATCGTGAGCCTGCCCTGGAGCAGGCATTGCTGATGGCCCTGGGTCAGCGCATGTTGGCATTTAGCAGCCTTGTGTCTTTGCAGCCGCCGCAAGCGCTGGTGCTGGAGGTACGTAGCAGCCTGCGTTTATTTGGCGGCATCGAGTCGCTGTGTGCGCAGTTGCTGGGTTCACTGCAGGCTGATGGTTATCACTTGCGACA
>JBCCCC010000020.1:0-34810 GCA_039033695.1 Pseudomonadota bacterium
TCGATGTGTTGATCATGGGCGCGGTCTCGCGCGGCTTCATCAAGCGTGCGTTTATAGGCAACACCGCGGAGCAATTGCTCAACCAGCTCTCATGCGATGTGATGATCGTCAAGCCGGACGGTTTTGAATCGGCTGTGGAGCCCGAATCCCGGCACCGCGACACCGAGCACTAGCGCGGGCATTGCCGTTAGCGATGCAACATCAGCGCTGGCACTGTGCTGTGATTGATCACATAGTCCGTGAAGCCGCCAAACACCATCTCGCGCCAACGCGAACGACTATAGGCACCCATCATGAGCAGGTCGCAATTGTGCTCTTCGTAGGCACCCATGATCTCCTTGTTCGCATCATGGCCAGGTGTTGACAACCGCTTTGCATTGACGCCAGCGTGCTTCAGGTATTGCACCAGGTGCCGACTCTTGGGCCCGGTACCGTCCTCGCGACCAGCCGCGATGATGCGCACAGCCTCAGCCTTCTTGAGCAGCCCCAGTGACGCTTTGACCGTTGCGGCTGCCTCGATCGATTGGTTCCAGGTGATCAGCACACGTGTACCAACCGACGCGCGCCGTTTTGGCGGCAACATCAGCACTGGCGTGCCGGACTTCAGCAGAGCAGAACTCTGAAACGCTTTAGCTTTGGCCGAACTCTTCGAGCTCGGACGCGAGACCACAATCAGGTCCGACATGGGGCCGACGATGGGGAACACCTTCTCTGGGCTACCGGTCAATTCGTGCCACAACGCTTGCTGACCCGACGGCTTCTTACGGTAGCGCGGCACGACCTCGATGTCATGCTGCTCACCGACGTGATCAAAAAGGCGCTTGGCCGCTTTCGAATCCAGCATGATGCTCTTCGTGCTGGGTCCCTTCGTCGATTCGTCGCGGTGTGGTCGCAAGTGGTAGCCAAGCACATCAACTGACAGTCGATCCGCCAGGCTGAACGCAGTCTTCAAAGCTACTGCGCATTCAGGACGATCGGCCACCGGGATCATGATTGTGTGCATTGCGTATCCTCGCTCTTGAATTGTCCCCAACCGCGAGAGTGCGCAATTGACACGCGCACGTCAATGCGTGCAAACCGAGAGCGCAGCCGGCGGCCAACATTCAGCCGCGGCAACGCATATACTACGCGGCATTGTCAAAGACCCCGGAGCACCCAAAATGATCACGCTGCATCACCTCGAAAACTCACGCTCGCAACGTATTCTCTGGCTATTGGAAGAGCTCGGGGTCGACTACGAGATCAAGCGCTACGAGCGTGACCCGGTTACCAGCCTGGCGCCACAGGCGTTGAAAGACATCCATCCGCTTGGCAAGTCGCCAGTGATAACTGATGGCGATATCGTGGTTGCCGAATCCGGCGCCATTATCGAGTATCTCATGGACACCTATTCGGATGGTCGGCTGCGGCCCGGCGATGATCCACAAGCCAAACGCGACTACACGTATTTCATGCACTATGCCGAGGGCACGGTCATGCCATTGCTAATTATCGCGCTACTGATACGTCGTATCGAGGGCGCAAAAATGCCGTTTTTTGCCAAACCCATCGCGCGTGGTATCACTGGCAAGATCCGTTCTGGCTATCTCGATGGCAACATGGGCAGCAACTTGAAATTCATGGAGTCCACACTGGCAACGCGACCTTGGTTCACGGGCGGCACCATGACCGCTGCTGACATCCAAATGAGCTTTGTCGTTGAAGGGCTCAACGTTGGCAACGATCTAGCTGGCAATTTCCCCAAGTTGGCTGACTTTTTGAGCCGCTGCCAGGCAACCGATGGCTACAAGCGCGCGCTCGAGCGCGGCGGGCCTTACCAACTGGGCGGCTAAACTCGATATCGCGCTGTGCGGGCCGGTTACACAGACATGCGGATCGACCACGGCACAAGCGTACGGCTAAAACAGCCTGCGGGTACGTGCTGCGGGCGCCAGCTCTTGTTCGATCGGCAACGCTGTGACGACATAGCGCAGCGGCCCGCGTTCTAGCGCATCGAACGGATAGCAGGTCACCAGCGTGAGCCGGGATTGCTCCTGATCCAGCGCTACGCTCGCACGTCGCGAGTCAACCACTTCCAGGTTGGCGATTTCGAACACCTTCCGGATACCGTCGCGTCGATCAACCACCAGTCGATCGCCAATTTCGACGTCGGCCAGGAACCTGAAGTGCGTATCACGATGGCCAGCGACGACACTATTACCAGGATCGCCAGGCATGACGCTGGCCTCGAGGTGCCCGGGACCGAACGCCAACGTCCGGCCGCTACTGCCCGACAATATGAACAACTCGTCGTCGAGCACATCTGCCGTCAGCCTCGCGATCGGCTGCGTATCGGCCCATGGCCAGGGGCGCAGGTCCTCATCCAATCGCTCCGGTGCGGACTCACCACGCTGCCATGCGCGCTGCATGAGATACTGCGCCAGTCCCGCCTTCGCGGGGATATACATACCTTGGGCGAGGTTGAGCACGCCCAGTGCCATTACTGTTGCCATGATCCATTTCCTGTATTGAAAGTGCGTGAAGCGTGATGCGTTAAACGGTATCGGCATAGCTTTGCCTCCACCGCGCGCGAATCACGCCAAGGCTGTGCACGCGACTGGCCGCCAACATGGCGAGCGCCAGCATGATGAGCGCAAGTCCAGCAAGCTGTTGCAGGCGGGCCGGCGTCGCCGTTGACGTCATGTTGCTCAGCGACTGGCCATGTGGCATGAGGCTTGCGACCTCGCGTCGCACCGCTTTCTGCGCCGCGCTGCGCACTGGAGTCTGATCAACCGCAACGAGACTGGTCACCTCGCTCACCAGGTGATGCTCGAGTGCCACATCGAGCATTGCCAGCCGAACCACTTCAGCATCGCGGCCGCGTCGTCGCTCATCGGCCAATGCTTCCAGTCGTTTGCGGGCCCACAGCACACCAACGGCCGGGTACTCAACCTGGCCCAGCGAATCAACCAGCAATTCTTGTTGCCAGGGTACCGGCCTGCCACCTGCCCAGTGCGTTGCCCGCATCGTGACGCGGAGCGGCGTTGTGCGTTCTGGATCGACTTCCGCAGCCAGATTGATTGGCTCGCCGAAGTACAGGTCCGGCACCGTGTTGGGATAGTGGCTGACGGTTGTGCCATGCCAGTCGAACTGCACATCGGTCAACACCGGCGCTGCGAGACGGCGAAACAGTTGTTGCATCCGCGACTCGACATCCGCGATGGCGCTTATCGTCGTAAAGGTGCCGCGGCCGAGTTCGGAGGCCTTGCGCATGAACCAGCCGTTCGGTGCCGAGCCTATGCCAACGGTGAACAAGCGATTGTCGCCCAGGCGTGTTTCGATGTCTCGGAACAGACCCTCTTCGTTGCCTACTGCGCCATCGGTCACGAAGATGACCTGCCGCAACATACCCTCGCTGCGATCACCTTCGAGCGCTCTCAGTAACGCCGGGCGCATCTCGGTGCCGCCGTTCGCCTGCAGTTGGTGAACCCAGGCAATCGCCTGCGCACGGTTTGCCTGCGTTGCATCAACAGAGTGTTGGAACAAGCTGCGGAAGCGATTGTTAAACTCAATCACATTGAAGCGATCGATGGGGCGCAGCTGACTGATGGCGTATTGGACCGCAGCTCGTGCCTGCTGCATCGAGACGCCATGCATGCTGCCGGAAGTGTCGACCACCAGAATCAATTCTCGTGGTGACAGGGTGAGCGCATCGTCCGTCGTCGGCGGCATCATTTGCAGGAGCACGTAGTCACTGCGCATCGTGGAATGCGAGAACGCTGAAATCTGTGGTGCATCGGCCGGCAGCAGCGCCCACGACAGCTCGATATCGTGATCCATTTTGACATCGGGCTCGGCCAATGTGATCGAATACGCGGTACCGGGTAACTCGGCAACATCGATCAAGTGATAGCGGCTCTCAACACGGGCAAGCTTCGCACCCATATCAACCTGGGCGTTCAGCGTGACCTTATGATCGTCAACATAGTGCGTGTTATCGAGCATCGACGGCGTTATCGCCGCCGCATCAGCGACTTCTGTTGTCGCGGACGACCAGCCGTTGCCTTGCCGATCACCGTTTGCATCAGCGCTACCTGGAATGTATCGCGGCGTCAGTGTAAGCGGAATACGCATGCTGTAGGTCACGCCATCGCGAACGACCACTTGCTGATACTCAATCTCGATAATGACCTGTTCACCAGGTGCAATGTTCGCCACCGCAGTCGTAAACAGATTACTGCGCTCCTGCGATAACAATGCGCTTTTTTTGCCGGCTTTGCGGGCCGCCTCAAACGTGGCACGTGCCTGCTCGCGCTCCTGAATCTCGCCGACAATAGTGCGCTCACCAATCGTGAGCGTTAGGTGGTCGACGGCCGCGTCGTCGGGCAGGGGAAATACATAAATCGCATCGACCCACTCACTGCCGGCGTTGACGAATGTCTGGCGCAGTAAGGTGCGTGCCACAGACCCGGTCACGACGATATCGACATGCGCATTCAGTCGCGGGGCCATCCAGTACGCTTGCGCCGACTGCTGCGGGGAGCGCATCAGCAATGCACCGCTGGCTACCTCGTCGAAACTGCTAACGGTGCGCTGGAGGGTTGCCATCGCCGGATCTGGCAATTGCAATGCGCACACGAGCAGTAACATGGCGCACTGCATGGCGCGGCGCAGCCGCACAATGAAGCGTTGCCGACGTTGATCGGCATAGCGCAGCGCGAAGTCGCGCGGTGTGATGGCGTTAGCGTGCGCGTGGCTTGCTGCCTTGCGCTTGGCGTTACTGTGCTGCATCGTTAGTTGCTCCCTGGGTTGATGGCGCTATTACAACCGCTGGCAATGGCTCTGGGATGCGGCTGCGATGGCAGATCACGCAGCAAATATGGCGAAATATGGCAGGCAGGTATGAGTACACAAGACAGGCGACATCTGGCGATCGTCGAGGACGATCTCGCGTTGGGCGCGAACTACCGCGAAGCGTTCGAGCGCGAGGGCTATCGCGTCGCGCTGTATAGCAATCGGGCGGATGCCATGGCCGCGTTTGCCGCGGGGCTGCCTGACCTTGTGATCATTGATGTCAACCTTGGCAGCGATATCGAAGGCGGCTTTGAGTTATGCCGGGCTCTGCGGCAACAATCAGAACGCTTACCGATCATCTTTCTGACCGCTCGCGATAGTGAGTTTGACGCTATATCGGGGCTGCGCCTCGGCGCGGACGACTATCTGACGAAAGACATCGGGCTGGCGCATCTATTGGCGCGCGTGGCGGCATTGTTTCGCCGCCAGCAAATCCTGCAAAACGACTCGCAACAAGCAGAGTCGAAAATCGTGCATGGCGCGCTGATGATCGATGAAGCGCGGTTTGCGATTAGCTGGAATGACCAAGCGGTCGCGCTGACGCTCACCGAATACTGGCTCGTCCATGCGCTGGCCAGACACCCTGGCCACGTCAAGAATCGCCAGCAACTGATGGACGCAGCCAATACGATTCTGGACGACAACACAATCACCTCACACATCAAACGCATTCGGCGCAAGTTCCAACAACTGGATAGCGAATTTGATGACATTGAGACCGTTTACGGCATGGGCTATCGCTGGCGCCCCGCCTGAGGTGCACTGACCCGTTATGAGTTTTGGTCTGCGTCGCCAGTTATTGCTGATCGGGCTACTGACGTTGTTGCTGCCATGGGCCAGCACGCTATATATCCGCGAGACGGAATCCGCACTGCGCAGTGCACAAGCCAACTTCCTGCAAGACCTGGCTCGTGGACTTGCCCCCGCCATCAGTCGCGCGCTGCCGCAGGCCAGCCCCGACCCGCTGGATGAGCTGATCTATCTGCACCGTCTCGGCGCTACACCAGTACTGGATGGTTTCTCCGATGACTGGCGGTTGAATGCCAGACTGCAACCGGCTGTGGTGGCACCAGAATTGTTGTCGGTTCTCGCCGGTGACGATGATGGCACTGTGTGGCTTTTTGCCCGCGCCGCGCACGCACCGAGTCAGCTGCCTCGCATCGAAGTCAGCTGCCTTGCCGACAACGGTGAGCTGCAGCGGGCGAGCCTGCAACCGGAAGCACCCGGCGCACTCAACTCAACCAGTGACAAGCTGGCGCTCAACGATCGGCTTCGCGGGTTTTGGCAACCTGTTGCCAATGGATCCTTATGGGAGCTACGTATCCCACGCGATAGTTGCCGACAACGGCTTGGCGTGCTGCTCGCTGTTGGCGCGCAAGAGGCACGCACATATCGCGGCAGCATGCCGGGCGCAATCATTAGCCAGTCGCCAGCACTCAACGATGTCTTGCAACAAAATACCTTGCCAGGCATAGAGGCGTATGTCGTCGATCGCAGTGGCTGGCATGTCTCGTCCATCAGCGGATCACGAGCCGTAACAGCCGAAGCCACGCAGCCTGCAGGCACAATGGCGCGACTCTATCGCCGATTGCTGGGCAGCGATCAAGCAGGCCAGACGCTGGCACCTGACGCCGTCATGACCAGACTGGCTGCGGTCACCGACGCATTGGCGGGCCAACCTGCACAGGCACGTGTCGCGATCGCCTCAGCGTTGGACGAACCGGCCCGCCCTGTCGCCCTGGCCGCGCAACCACTGCGCCAGGGCAATGATGTCGTGGCAGCGCTGGTGCTGCGCCAGGACAGCGCCGCAATCCTGACACTGGCCAACCCGTCACTGGTTCGCCTGACCAATACCATTGTGATCACGACGGCCGTCGTGGTCGCCATGCTGCTGGCATTCGCGACATGGCTGTCTTGGCGGGTGAGGCGCTTAGCGAAAGCAACCATCCGCGCGCTGGATTCGCGTGGCCAACTGGCCACGTCGTTGCCCGGGCGGCAGGCCGTTGACGAAATCGGCGCCTTGACGCGCGGATTCGAATCACTGCTGGGACGAGTGTCGGAGCAGCAGAGTTGGCTGCGAAGTATGGCAGACAAGCTCTCGCACGAGCTGCGCACACCACTGGCCGTCGTGCAGTCTTCTCTCGACAACCTCGACTTCAGTGAGCTGGACCCGCAACAGCGGGCACTGAGTCAACGCGCCAGTGACGGTGTCAGGCGACTGCGCGCAATACTGAACAGCATGAGCAGTGTGAATCGCGCTGAGCAGGCGGCTCGAACCGCCATGCATGAGCAGATTGATCTGTCTGTTTTGCTAAACCAGTTGGTCACAGCCTATCAGAGCACGTTTACAGATCACCAATGGCACGCACCGATTGCTGATAATGCCAAAGTGTGGGGCAGCGCGGACCTGATCGTGCAGATGCTCGACAAGCTGGTCGAAAACGCCGTGGGTTTTGCCCCGCCGAAGTCTACTGTCACACTGACACTTGAGCTTGAGTCGTCGCACGTAATCATGACGGTGCACAACGAGGGACCACCGCTGCCCGCAGGTAAGTCCGCCAATCTGTTCGATGGCTTTGTCTCGCACCGCAACACAGCCACGGAACACACGCACCTGGGATTCGGGTTGTATATTGCGCGTCTCATCGTTGAGGCTCATGAAGGCACGATCACAGCCAGCAACTGGCGAACCAATACGGCCAGCGGCGTCCGTGTGGATGTGCGACTGCCGCGATCAACCACCCACATCGCGTCAACCGCAAATTGATATGATGGTGCTGAGAATTGGCACCATTAATTCAGCAGGAGGCTGATATCAATCGCACACCACATCGCGCTGCACCACTGATCGCACACATCAACCTCGCGCGCGGCTATCGCGGCGGCGAGCGCCAAACGGAGCTGCTGATTCGCGAGCTCGCGAGTCAGGGCATCCGCCAGCGCCTGGTCGCGCGCCAGGGCGAGCCACTGATTGTGCGCCTGGCAGATGTTGGCGGGCTTGAACGCTTTGCGGTGGGCGGTATTGTGTCAGCAACCCGTGCACTGCGCGGCGTATCGCTATCACATGCACATGAGGGTCGCTGCGTACAAGCTGCTGCGCTCGCCGGCCGGATTTATCGCATCCCGTACGTTATCACTCGGCGCGTCACACGCCCGCTGGGTGAGCGACGCATTACACGCGCCATGTACCGAAATGCTGCCGCCTGCGTAGGCTTGTCAAGCGCGATTGCCAAGCAACTCGACAGCTACATGCCCGACAGCAAAGCGCATATCATCCCAAGTGCATTCACGCCGTTTAGGGTCAATAACGATACCGTCAAGGCGCTGACACGCCAGTTTGGCACTGGTCCGATCGTTGGCCATGTGGGGGCATTGGTTGTCCGACACAAAGGTCAGACTGTGTTGATCGAGACAGCACGCGTACGCCCTGGCGTGCAGTTCGTGTTTGTCGGCTCAGGGCAGGATGAGCAGCGCCTGAAAGCACTGGCCGAAGGGCTGGATAATGTGCACTTCATGGGGCAGGTAGAAGATGTCGCCAGCCACCTGGCAGCATTCGATGTTTTCGCGTTCCCATCCTTATTTGAAGGACTCGGCTCTATCTTGCTGGATGCGATGTATCTCTCGCTACCCATTGTCGCGTCCGACGTTGACGGCATACCAGACATTATCAAACATGAGGACAATGGACTGCTGGTGCCGCCGGGCGACCCGCAAGCAATGACCGAGGCTCTCGACCGAATACTGGGTGATCAGGCATTACAGCAACGGTTTGCGTTGCGTAACCGCAGCGTTATCGATAATTTTTCAGCGACGGCTATGGCGCAGCGCTATCATGAGTTGTACCGCAGTTTGTTGGGGACAGAGCTATGAGAACGCTGGCAACCGTGGTTGGCACCATAGTGTTAAGTGCCTGCGCCACACCAATGGCACCAGAGTATCCGCTAGCAACGCTAAAACCAGCGCAGCCGCAATTGCAAGCGCGCGAAATTGTGCAGCGCGCCTATGCGGCGGCCGGCGGCGAATCCTGGCGACGGCCAACAAGTCTGTCAATGCGCGGCTACGCGGTGTTTTATCGTGAAGGTGTAGCCAGCGAGCATGAACAGCACAACATGTGGCGGGTGTACGACTGGGACAAACGCGATGCCCACCAGGCCGATGGCAAGGTTCGCATCGAATCAAAGAAAGGCGGCGTCGGCATCATCGACCTGGCGTTCGACGGGCGCAACACCTTCACGCCGGCGGGGCGCCAACCCGCTTCGAAAGCCGACGAGCAATGGGCGTCGAGCTTTGGCTTCGGTGTCATCCGACACGCGCTCGATCCGGGCTATCACTTAAGTCGCTTGCCGGATGATCTTGTCGATGGCAGCCCTGCGTACGTAGTCAATGTGACCGACCCGGCTGGCGGCATAACACGATTCGCAATCGCGCAATCCAACAACGCCATTGTGCGCGTCGGTTTTGATACTGCCCGCGGCTGGCACGAGCGAGTCTACTCGAACTTTTTCTCGAACCCCGGCGTTGAGTGGCGACAACCCGGCCGGGTACGACTGTACTATGATGGCGTCAAAGCCAATGAAGTCATCTGGACCGAATTCTCGTTGAACGACACCCTGCCGGATTGCCTGTTCCAGCTACCCGAGCCCGCTAACTGCGAACGCTGACCCAGCCTAAACGTAGCCACTGGCACGGTAGTCCACCAATGCGCTCCCGGTAAGGCGTTCAAGTTCTCCAAACAACGTTGCATCAACGGCTTTGAAGTTGAAGCACGATTTACCCTGCATACGCTTTTTGAGTGCCGGTGAGATGCCCGCTAGCAGTTGCGGGTTTACGTAGACCGGCATCAAGTGATAACTCACATAGTGCTTCTTGACCTGCACACCACCAAACCATAGCCGCTTGCCATTCTTCATAACGTGGCTCGTCTCAACTGAGTAGTGCCCGGGTACGTCAATCGTCACGTTTAGCGACTCGGCTATTGGCTGCATAATTGCCCGCAGTGCCGAGAATGTCTCGATCATATGGCTGATTGTCGGTCAGGCAGCGTCGAAACGTGCCCGGTTCTCGTCCATCCACTTCTTCATATCTTGTTCGGTGTGCGATGCGTTTTGCATCACATCGGCATGGGCTTGCATATAGTGCGGTCGCAACGCCATCATCCAGTCTTCGAAGGTCTCGCCCTCGGCAGTCTCATCACACAAGTCGCAGCTTAACGTTTTCATAGTACCCCCCCCGGGCTTTAGCCGAAAGCGTCGGCAAGACGCCGACCGAACCGGCAATGTACCAGCCATATTACATTACAGTCGAATGACAAGTAATCGACGCGGACGCGCAAATCTGCAAATAGCGTCGCATCGTCATACTGCGGTCACATTTTCGTCATGCTCGTGTCGTATTCGGACGTCATGTTGTTGCGTTGCTCTACACAACAATAGTTATGAGGTATGCGATGCGATATTCCCGACTGATTCCGTTAGCAGTGTTATCCGTCAACCTGTTTCTTGCCGGGTGCGAAGGTGACGATGGCAGCATTGGTCCAGTTGGGCCGACGGGCACAACCGGCCCGGCGGGTCCTGCTGGCCCACAGGGCAACAATGGCGTCACATCAGTAACCCTGCAGTTTCTTGGGCGCTATGAGAGCGGCGTGTTTGACGAAGGCGCAGCCGAGATTGTCGCCTACTACCCCGCCGGCCAGGAAGTCTTTCAGGTTAACGCCAATACCGGACAAGTGGATATTATCGACATCTCATCACCAGCAACACCAGCCCTCACCAGCTCAATCGATGTCGCTATGGCTATCGCGATGAACACGAGTTTCACGACTGCGCTCGGCTCTGTAAACAGTGTCGCGATTGATGGTGATCTGGTTGCCGCGGCGATTGCGGCAGACGAGGATGACGATCGCGGTTTCGTCGCTTTCTTTAATGCGACCGACTCGTCATTCATTGGTGCAACGGAGGTAGGATTCCTGCCAGACGCCGTCGAGTTTACGCCCGACGGCAACACCGTCGTTGTCGCCAACGAAGGCCAGCCGCTGGATGACTACTCCGTCGACCCAGAAGGCTCCATTTCATTGATCGACGTGGCGACAAATGGTGGTGCAGCCGCCACGGCGATCGAGGTGGGGTTCACCGACTTTAATGCGGGCGGCAGCCGAGAGGGTGAGTTGGAGCCGGGGGTGCGTATCTTTGGGCCAGGCGCGACGGTCGCCGAGGATTTGGAGCCCGAGTACATTGCATTCACAGCAGATTCGTCCACAGCGTTTGTCGCGCTGCAGGAGAACAACGCGCTGGCGGTGATTGACATCGCCAGCGCGACGGTTAGTGCAATTGTCCCACTGGGAACCAAGGATCACAGCATCATTGGCAACGAGCTGGATGCCAGCGACCGAGACAGTGCTATCAACATTCGTAGTTGGCCGGTGAGAGGTTTCTATATGCCTGACACGATCGCCACTTACCAGTTCCAAGGCGAGACGCTAGTCGTTACCGCCAACGAAGGTGACACGCGGGATTACGATGGCTTCTCTGAGGAGGAGCGCATTGGTGATCTGACGCTCGATGCTACTGCCTTCCCCGACGCCGCAGAGTTGCAAGATGATGCGAACCTGGGCCGCTTGCTTTCGACGACTGCAGACGGTGACACAGATGGAGATGGCGACGTGGACGAGCTGTTCTCAATTGGTGCGCGCTCGTTCACGATTTGGAATACAGCCGGGGACGTATTGTTTGACAGCGGTGCAGACTTTGAGCGTATTACCGCCACACGGCTTGCCAACCACTTCAATGCCGACAACGATGACAACGATGCCGATACACGAAGTGATGCGAAGGGCCCGGAGCCCGAAGCATTGGCGATTGGCTCTATCGGTGGCGCAACCTTCGCGTTCATTGGTTTGGAACGCGTCGGCGGTATCATGGTGTACAACATCTCCAATCCGCAAAGCCCGCGCTTCGTCGAATACGCAATAGATCGCAACTTCAATGAAGCTCCTAGCTTCGGCGACAATGACGGTGACGGTATTGACGAGTCTAACCCTGCTGCCGGCGACAGTGGTCCAGAGAGCATTGTCTTCATACCAGCTGCCGACAGTCCGAATGGCAACGACATGCTGGTCGTCGGTAACGAGGTAAGCGGCACGACCTCGCTTTACCAGATCAACATCGTCGATGAGTGAAATGCCTTAGTACGATCAGGACCAAGGCCTGCCAACAGCGGTGTTGGCAGGCCTTTTCTGTCGGGCATTTCCTGCCAAGTCGTGACTCGCGTCAAGGCTGCGGCGGGCGCGTTGTCGCATAGCGACGAATGAATGTTGTCATATCCTCGGTCGTGTTGGCGAGCCGGTCCAGAGGCTCCGCCAATGCGGCAACAATCCTGGCATGTCCCATGCCGTCGTAAAGCTTGACCTCGACGGGCACATTCACGGCGCGCAGCTTGGCCGCCAGACTTTCGCTGTTTGATGGCAGCACCGTGTCATCCTCAGTGCCGTGAATCAGCAGCGTTGGCGGGGCATCCGCGGTAACAAAGTTCACCGGCTGGCTTTGCTCGCGAATCGTCTGCGGAAACACGTTCAGCAAATAACTACTCTCCAGCGGCAAAAAGTCGTAAGGACCAGATAAACCGATAAGGCCGTGGATAACACTAACCGGCTTGTTATTGGCCGCAAGATATCGCGCATCGAGCGCTACCATTGCCGCCAGGTGCGCGCCGGCCGAATGCCCGGCCACGAACAGGTTGTCGGGATCGCCACCGAAATTCGATGCATTGTCATGTGTCCACGCGACCGCCATTGCCGCGTCCTCGACGAACGTTGGAAACCGCACTTCCGGATACAGCCTGTAGTCGGGTAACACGACGATGAAACCAGACTTGGTCAGCCCCGAAACAACGAACTCATAGTCATCCCGCGCGCCCTCGCGCCAGCCGCCGCCATAGAAGAACACCACAACAGGCGCATTGGCTGCCACCTGGTCAGGCACAAACACGTCCAGACGTTGACGTGCATGATTGCCATACACTTCCCCGGGCATTTGCTTGTAGTGACGCGATGATGTCACACCATTTAGGACATCAAACGAACTACAGCCGCCGAGCAATCCTGCAATCAGCGCTACTACGAACAATCGGCGCATGGTTGAGCGTTCCTTCTTTAGCAATGCGCATTATCGCCGCAGACACGCAGCCGTTGCTACTAGAACACCAGCGCCTTTGGCCAAATATGCGCTTTTCTACGTAGCTAAACCGCCGCAGTGTGAGCGGTGCGCGCACAAAACGTGCCCCAATGCTGTTGCCACGGTAGTATTGGGCTGATCGCGCAGTTGCACGAGTCCGTGTAACAAAGCAGGTTGCGTCGGGAAATCGGCAGTGCGGCAATCAGCAGCGCCTCGCACTACAACAAGAGCCACATAATGAGCCTGATTTCAGAACTCAAACGCCGCAACGTGTTCCGCGTCGCCACTGCGTACATCATTGTTGGCTGGATCATCATGCAAGTCATTGACGTGATGTCGCCGGCATTGCAGCTACCTGACTGGGTCGCCAGCTTGTTCGCCGTGATATTGCTTATTGGATTCCCCATCGCCGTTGCGATTTCATGGATCTATGAAGTCACCGAGGACGGTCTCAAGAAGACGGCCAACATTGACGGTACACAAAGCATCACAGGCGAAACTGGCCGCCGCCTGGATAGCCTCATCATTGTCGGACTCATCGCTGTCGGCGGGTTGATCATCTGGCAACAGATAACCCGCGAGACAAGCAGTGTCGCGACGGCAGCCGCTGATCAAGATGGCGTCGATGCGCCAATGCAAGAAGCACCCGCTGCAAGTGGCGAGACGCCCTCACCAGCCGCCGAGATTACGCAATCGATAAGCGCGAACTCCATTGCCGTGCTGCCGTTCGCCGATTTGTCAGCAGAGCGTGATCAGGAGTACTTCGCTGATGGTGTTTCGGAAGAGATTCTCAATGTGCTGGCTGGCGTTCGTGAACTCAAGGTTGCAGGGCGTACGTCGTCTTTTTCGTTCAAGGGTCGCAACGAAGATCTGCGCAAGATCGGCAATATCCTGGGTGTCGCACATATCCTCGAGGGCTCTGTCCGCAAGCAAGGCAACCGTGTGCGCGTGACGGCGCAGTTGATCAAAGCTGATGACGGATTCCACCTTTGGTCAGAAACCTACGACAACGATCTTGACGATATTTTCGCCGTACAAGATGAAATCGCCGGCAACATATTGCAGGCGCTGACCGCCGAGCTAGTCGATCGCGACATTGGCAGCGCATCGGCCGTTGCGCGCGCCGACGTGCGTGCCTTTGATGCCTTTTTGGAGGCCAAGGAGCTCATCTACTCGCGTGACACCGACGCCATGCGTCGCGCAATCGATTTGTTGGACAACGCGATCGCGATTGATCCAGACTATGCGCCGCCCTACGCACAGCGGGCATTGGCCGAGTCACTGCTCTCTGATGCCCCGGGCAGCTATGGCGATACTCCGATCAGTGAGGCACTACCGCGCGCCATCGCGTTTGCAGATAAAGCACTCGCGCTCAATCCCGAGTTGGCGGACGCGCAGGCTATTCGGGGTCTGTTGTATCTGGACACGGGACAGCTCGAGCAGGCAATTGGCTCACTGCGTCGCGCGGTGGATATAAACCCAAATCACCTCGATGCACGCAACTGGCTTGCGCTCAGCCTGAGCAGCAATGGCCGCTATCGCGATGCCGCACAGCAGCAGGTTGCGCTGTTTGAATTTGACCCACTTTACCCGCCCATTACCGGCAATGTGATCACGCAACTGCTGCGCATCGGCGATGTCGATCGCGCATCACAAGTCATCCGTCGCATGGAGCGCTTCGAAGGCAATGAATCACGCTACACATGGGCCCAATCGATTCTGCTCGGCGCGACGGGCCAGGTGGCCAGAGCTATTCAGCTGTCGGAGCCGGAACACGAGAAATATCCCGACACCAATCGCGGGTCAGGTCTGGCATTTGCGCGGCTAGGCATTGGCGACATCGAGGGCGCCAGAGAGTACGGCTATTACTTTGTCGACATCTATGCCGACATTGCCGCAGGCGATTATGAGAATGCCGTTGCTGGCGCCAAACGTGCGCTGGATGACAACCCGGAGTACTACGCTACACAGATTGACTATATCGTCGCGCTGGCTGCCGCCGATAAACACCGCGAGCTGGTCGGCTACTATCGTGAGACCTACGGTGATGACCTGATCTTCGAGAACAGATTGTTCCAGCCGTTCAACGCGGACCTGCCACCGTTTGGCAGCGTTGCCAGATCATTGAGAGCCGTTGGTGATGTAGAAGACTATGAAGCGATCATGCGCCGCTGGCGCACAGCACTGGATATTGGCCGGGCGGGCGGCGCCGATAGTTTCACCTTCAATTTCAGTGAAGTCGTCTGGCACGCCTTGAACGGTAATCCGGATCGGGCCGTCGAGTTTCTCACACGCATTAGCGACCGGCGAAGCGGATTGATCGGCTTTTTCGCTAACAACCCGTTTCTTGACGAATTGCTCGGCGACCATCCCGGCTTTCGTAATCTGCAAGAGCTCAACCTGCAACGGATCAATCAAGAGCGCCGGAAACTTGGCCTTGATTCCATCGCTTTCTGATCGCCGCCGTTGGTAACGTCGCGTCGTGGTAAGTCGCGACCCGGTAGCGTTCTATGGCATTTGCCGATCGTGTTCCCAGCTATATCTCGACAGCATGTTGACGCTGAGAGCGCCACACAGCAGAGCGTGAAATTGCTGTTGGTGCTGGTTAGACTAGTGGATCAGCAGCCGCGCACGACGCTGCAACTCGGATTTGTCACTTCATGAACCAACGCATCATTGTCATTGGCGGCGGCGCCGGCGGGCTGGAGCTGGCCGTCAAGCTCGCACGCAAACTTCGACGCGACAAAGAAGTCGAGGTCATGCTGATCGACAAGAACCCCACGCATATCTGGAAGCCATTGTTCCACGAAGTTGCCACGGGCTCGATGAACAGCTATCACGATGAAGCCAGCTACCTGATGCTCGCACGCAAGCACAAGTTCAACTTTATCCTCGGCTGTGTCACGGCGATAGACGGGCAAGGGAAGTCGGTCACGCTGGCACCGTTGGTCGACGATAGCGGTGAACAAATGATGGCCGAGCGCACGTTTCGTTTTGACCAGCTAGCCGTCTGCGTCGGCAGCTTGAGCAATGACTTTGGTATTGAAGGCGTCAGTCAGCACAGCCGACAGCTTGATTCCCGTGAACAGGCCGAACGGTTCCACACGCATTTCGCCAATCAGCTACAACGCACGAATTTGCAATCCACCAGCGAAAAGCTGCATGTCGCGATCGTCGGTGGCGGCGCCACGGGGGTGGAGCTCGCCGCCGACATGCATAACGTGGTGCAACGGCTGCGCGAATATGGCTTTGAGCATTTCTCCAAGGACCGCCTTGACGTCAGCGTCATCGAAGCCGCACCTGCACTACTGCCGCGACTGCCAGAGCGAATTGGCGTCTCGGTCAAGCGCGAACTCGAACGCATTGGCGTCAAGGTGCGCAACTCCACGATGGTGGCCAAAGTTGAGCAGGATGCCGTCATCACCAGTGACGAAGAATCGATCCCGGCCGATATCAGCGTGTGGGCGGCGGGCGTCAAGGCACCCGATTGGCTGGCCAGCAGCGGGTTGCCGACCGATCGCCTCGGCCGGATCGTGTGCAACGATGACCTCAGCGTCAAGGACATGCCTGGCGTGTTCGCGGTGGGCGACTGCTGTGCATGTACGCAGGAGGATGGCAGTGAAGTGCCGCCGCGTGCACAGGCGGCGCATCAGATGGCGAGCATCGCGGCGCGCAACATGCTGGCGCTGCGTAAGGACAAAGCAACCAAGCCATTCAAGTACCGCGACTTTGGCAGCATGGTCAGCCTGAGTAAGTATTCGACCGTTGGCAACCTGATGGGCAACCTTGTTCGCGGCACGGTGTTCATTGAAGGGCGTATTGCGCGGCTGGTATATCTATCGCTGTATCGTATGCATCAGGCAGCGATTCACGGCAAGTTCTCAACGCTGTTGATCATGCTGGGTGATCGCATCTATAAAGCCACACGCGCGTCCGTCAAACTGCACTAACCATCCATATGGTCATGATCGTCCCGATGATGCCCGTAGAGTTTGTTGTGATCTTCAAATAAATGGCGCATCGAGGCCAGCAGAAATGCGGTGCTAGCGCCAAACAGGATCAGGCCACCCATCGCCTCGAACGTGCCCAGCAACTGAGCACTCTCTGACAACGTAATGTCGCCATAACCCAGCGTCGTGAGCGTGACGACCGAGAAATACAACGCTCGAATCAGCGAATCAAACTCACCCATTTGCAGGTAGACGATCGCCCAGGTCCAGGCTTCCACTGTATGAATGCCGATAATGTAGATTACCGAGAAAACCAGCGTTGACAAATTGCTGATTCGCACATGCACATTCTTGAGCGCAATCGTCATGCGCTTTAGCATGTTCGCGAGCAGCACCAGGCAAGAGATATGAAAGATCACGGTGATGAGAATCATGACCGTACCAAACAGAAGTTGTTCTCGCATAGGCTGCTCGCTCCGTTACTTAGTCGGCATCTCCCGACGGTGTCTTCGCTGAATGACGCGCATCAATATCCCGCGCCAATGCTACTACGCGACGGACGTTGCCCGCACGGTCAACGATGATTAGTGTATTGGTTGCTTTGTTCGCTGCCAGATGTCCTGCCGCTGGCAATAGCGGCCGCAACACCGGTACCAGCGATGGGGCCGCCACATTATCGAGCACAATCACTCGCGTAATCCATTCCCCGTCGGCACCAATCATCGAGTCGTCATCGGTAATCACGGGCATGGGGTACTGACGCACTGCGCGAGCGCGAACAATCGACGTAACGTTCGAACCGCGGACCGCAGCAAGCTCATTGTTTGCCAGGATATCGAGGAAGATCGGATAGGTCACAGCTTCCAATGGCATCGGCCCAATGCCGACAACGGCCGGTACGTCCGGCGCAATCAGAAACGGTTGCGGTGCGTTCGATGAAACCGCGGCCACGAGATCCTTCAACGGCGTTAACGTTTGCACCAATTTAGTAGATGACGAACTGCTTTTCTTGTCGTCCGCATGCGCCTGCACGCTCACCAAGCCGAACAGCGCGACGATCAAAACCTGTGTTGTCCATTTCATGTTGTCCACTCCAACTAAAGACCAGCCACACGCGCAATAGTCAGACTGCGGCCATCAGCGTTCGTTCAACGCGCGCCTGCCAGCGCTAATCCCGATCGGCGATGCCTTAGTGCCAGCGTGAACTGCAGCAAGCACAACGCTATTTCAGATTCGGCGCCGCAAGCGCGCACATAGCTTAATCTTGGAGTTATACGGCGCGGTCGTCGGTTGCCTATCCATACGCACCGAGTGAGCCACTGTCCTTCCCGCATACGACAGTATCGGTGACGCGAATGCGCGATTGTCGCCTGACTGCAAATAAGACCGCATGTTGCAAGACTCCTGAACACCGCGATTCGCATTCATCGGTTCATGCTGCAATGTTCAGTCGCTAATCAACGATGACGACTGGCGATCGATTCGATCGCGATGCGCGCGCCAGCGAGAGCAGTCTCGTTTGGCCTAGATATCAAGGTACTCGACAATGCCCATGGCAGCCTCGCGGCCCTCGAACACGGCTGTGACGACGAGGTCCGAGCCACGCACCATATCGCCGCCCGCAAACACTTTCGGGTTGCTAGTTTGGAACTTGAAGCGCGGGTCGTCGGTGACGATGACACGGCCATCGTCGGTGGTCTTCAACTGATGCTGAGAGAACCAGTCAGCGGGGTTGGGGCGAAAGCCGAACGCAATGACGACCGCATCGGCTGGCAAGACTTGCTCACTGCCGGGCACAGGCTCAGGCCTGCGCCTGCCGTCCTGACCAGGCTCACCCAGACGCGTCTCCACGACCTTCACTCCCGTCACATGGTCTGTGCCTATGATTTCGACTGGCTGGCGATTGAACAAGAACGCTACGCCCTCCTCGCGCGCATTGTTCACCTCGCGCCGGGAGCCCGGCATGTTTTGCTCGTCACGGCGATACGCACAAGTAACAGACTCGGCACCCTGGCGAATAGCCGTGCGGTTGCAGTCCATACCCGTATCACCACCACCCAGCACGACGACTCGCTTGCCCGCCAAATCCATGGTTGGATTGACCTTGTCATGCTCACCGAGTGATTTGTAGGCGTTGGAAATCAGGTATGGCAATGCGTCATAGACCCCGGGCAAGTCTTCGCCGCTAAAGCCACCGCGTACATAGGTGTAGGTACCCATACCGAGGAACACGGCATCGAAGTCTTCGATCAGGTCGTCGAATGCAATGTCATCTCCGATGCGCGTATTGAGCACAAACTCCACACCCATGCCCTCAAGAATCTCGCGCCGCTTGTGCACGACTTCTTTCTCGAGCTTGAATGGCGGTATCCCAAACGTCAGCAAGCCACCGATTTCGCTGTAGGCATCATAGACGGTGGACTTGACGCCATTGCGTGCCAGCACGTCGGCGGCTGCCAGGCCGGCAGGCCCTGCGCCAACAATCGCGACGCGCTTGCCGCTGTCGACCACATGCGAGAGGTCGGGCTTCCAGCCGAGCTTGAGCGCCTCGTCGGTGATGTATTTTTCGATGTTGCCAATGCTGACCGCACCGAGCCCGTCGTTGAGCGTGCAAGCGCCTTCGCAAAGTCGATCTTGCGGGCACACTCGGCCGCATACTTCGGGCAGCGAGTTAGTCTGGTGCGAGAGCTCGGCAGCTTCGAGGATATTGCCCTGCTCAATCAGGCTCAGCCAGTTCGGGATGTAGTTGTGGACCGGGCATTTCCATTCGCAGTAGGGATTGCCACAATTCAGGCAACGGCCGGCCTGGTCGGCTGCCTCTTCGGGAGAGAACTGACCATAGATTTCCTGGTAGTGCTTGACGCGAATCGGCGCCGGCTGTTTCTCGGGGTCGCGCCGCGGAATATCCAGAAACTGTAGTGGGAACTCGCTCATCGTCAGGCCGCCTGTCGCAATGAGGTAATCAGCATGCCAAGCTCCATGGCCTTGGGCTTCACCAGCCAGAACTTGGGCAGGTAATCGCGATAGTCCTCGAGGATCTCTGCCGCCCAAACGCTGCCGGTCGAGGCAACATGCCGCTGCAGCAAATCACGCAAGTGGTGCAAATGTGCCTCCATGCTCTCCGGTGAGATCCGGTGAATATCGATCAACTCGTGGTTATAGCGATCCACGAAGTCACGCTGCAAGTCGAGCACATAGGCAAAACCGCCGGTCATGCCCGCACCGAAATTGACACCCACATCGCCGATGGCAGCGACAACGCCACCTGTCATGTATTCGCAGCAGTGATCACCTGCGCCTTCGATGACGGCCGTGGCGCCAGAGTTACGCACGGCGAAACGCTCGCCAGCGCGGCCTGCGGCGAACAACTCACCGCCGGTGGCACCGTACAAGCAGGTGTTGCCAATGATTGCAGTATCGCGGGCGATGAAGCCGCTTTTGCCCGGCGGGCGAATGACCAGCTGGCCAGCGGTCATGCCTTTGCCAACGTAGTCGTTAGCGTCGCCTTCCAGAGTCAGGTGCAAGCCCTGGACGTTCCAGGCACCGAAGCTTTGGCCAGCCGTACCACGCAACTTCACATCCAGTACCGCATCGCCCATACCGTGGTTGCCATGTGCACGCGCGATCTCACCAGAGACTCGCGCGCCAATTGAGCGATTGAAGTTTTGCACCTCGTACCCGAAACGGCCGGACTGCTTGCCGGCGATGTGCTCGGCCATATCGGCCACCATTTGCTCAGCCAATTCACCAAGATCAAACGGCGTATTGCGCAGGTCAGTACAAAAGCGTGGCTTGCTGTCTGCCAGGCCACCATCACTAATAATAGGCGACAAGTCCATGGCTTGCTGGCGCGGTGTCGTGCCAACCGCTGCCTGTAACAAGCCGCTGCGACCAACCAATTCGTCCAGCGATCGCACCCCAAGCGCCGCCATATACTCTCTGGTTTCTTCGGCCACGAAGCGGAAGAAGTTGATGACCATTTCCGGCAGGCCGATAAAGTGCTTGCTGCGCAGCACCGGGTTTTGCGTCGCAACGCCGGTCGCGCAGTTATTGAGGTGGCAGATACGCAGGTACTTGCAGCCAAGTGCGACCATCGGCGCGGTGCCAAAACCAAAACTCTCGGCACCGAGCATGGCCGCCTTAACGACATCCAAGCCCGTTTTCAGACCGCCATCGGTCTGCAAGCGCACCTTGTGGCGCAAGTCGTTACCGCGCAGCACCTGGTGCGTCTCGGATAAGCCAAGCTCCCAAGGACTGCCGGCATACTTCACCGAGGTCAGCGGGCTGGCACCGGTGCCGCCATCGTAGCCCGAAATGGTAATGAGATCGGCGTAGGCCTTGGTCACGCCGGCCGCGATCGTGCCAACGCCAGGCTCGGCAACCAGTTTGACGCTAACCAGCGCTTTCGGATTCACCTGCTTGAGGTCGAAGATCAGCTGCGCCAAGTCTTCGATTGAATAAATGTCGTGATGCGGCGGTGGTGAGATCAGACCCACGCCCGGACTGGCGTAACGCAGCCTTGCAATGGTCTCGTCAACCTTGTGGCCGGGTAGCTGACCGCCCTCGCCCGGCTTAGCGCCTTGCGCGATCTTGATCTGCAGGACATCGGCATTCACCAGGTACTCAGCAGTCACGCCAAAGCGGCCACTGGCCACCTGCTTGATCCGCGACATACGCTCGGTGCCGTACCGGGCTGGATCTTCACCACCTTCACCAGAGTTCGAGCGCGCGCCGAGCCGATTCATTGCAATGGCCAGCGCTTCATGCGCCTCCGGAGACAGCGCACCCAGCGACATACCTGCGCTGTCGAACCGGCGCACAATGTCGCTCACCGGCTCGACTTCATCGATCGGCACTGGCTCTCGATCAAAATCGATATCGAGCATGTCGCGCAGTGTTGCAATAGGCCGGCTGTTAACCAGCTCGGCGTACTGCTTGTAAACCTCGTAGTCGCCGGAGCGAACCGATGCCTGCAACATCGCAATGACATCCGGGTTGTAACAATGGTACTCGCCGCCATGCACATAGCGCAGCAGACCACCCTGGTTGACTGGCACGCCTGGGCGAAATGCGAGCTTGCCGAGCGCCGCCTGGTCTTCACCAAGATGCTCAAACGTGGCGCCCGCAACACGGCTGACGGTGCCCTTGAAGCAGCGATCAACGACCTCTGGTGCCAAGCCGATGATCTCAAATAACTGCGAACCACGATAACTCGCAATCGTTGAAATACCCATCTTGGACATGATCTTGAACAACCCTTTACGGATGCCGCGCCGGTAGCTACGCCCGTACTGGCGCGCGCCATCCACGGTGCCCGACACTTTGCCGAGCCGTGCCATGTCATACAGCACCTGGTAGGCCAGGTATGGATATACCGCCGTCGCACCATAGCCAATCAGGCAGGCGAAATGCTGCGGGTCACGGGCATAGCCTGTCTCGACCAGGATATTCACGGCGCAACGCAAACCTGCCTTGACCAGGTGATGATGCACGGCGCCCGTGGCCAGCAATGCATGGACGGGCAGCTTACCTTTCTCGAGGTATCTATCGGTCAGGCATACCAGCAGATTGCCATCGCGCGCAGCGGCCTCAGCTTTGGCGCAAATATCGTCGAGCGCATCCGGAAGCGGTACATCGCTCGGGTAGTTCAGATCGATCAACACGTGGCTGTCAGCGAACAGGTCTTTGCCCACCAACTGTCGCCACTTGCGCTGCGAGAGCACGGGCGAGTTGATAATGATGTGCTCCGCATCACTGGCGGATAGCTCAAACAGGTTAGCCTCGCGACCAATGTTAGTCTGCAGTGACATCACAATACGTTCACGCAGCGAATCAATCGGCGGGTTGGTGACCTGGGCAAACTGCTGGCGGAAATAGTCAAACAGCGGCCGCACTTGCTTGGACAACACAGACATAGGTGTGTCATCACCCATCGAGCCGACCGCCTCTTGCGAGGCTTGCGCCAAAACGCGGATCACCTCATTGCGCTCCTCGGCCGACAAGTTGAACATCTTCTGGTATTGGGCCAGCGTCTCGCGGTTCATTGGCTCTGCTGCCATACGCGCGTCAATCAGTTCTGACTCAAGGTAGCGGATGCCTTTCTTGAGCCACTTGCGATACGGCGCTCGCGCCTTGATCTGATCATGGATGCGATCAGTGTTCAGTACTTCACCATTCTCGAGATCAACCGCCAGCATCTGACCGGGGCCCAAGCGACCTTTCTCGATCACCGACTCTGCGGGGTAATCGTAGACACCGATTTCCGAGGCGATGGTCAGGTGGCGATCCTTGGTTATGACGTAACGCGCCGGTCGCAAACCGTTGCGATCCAGCGTGCAGGCCGCGTAACGGCCATCGGTCATGACAACGCCAGCGGGGCCATCCCACGGCTCAATGTGGCAGCCGAAGAATTCGTAGAATGCGCGCACGTCCGCATCCAGCCGCTCGTCTGCCTGCCAAGCAGGAGGTACCAGCAATCGCATTGCCTGCAGTACATCCATACCGCCAGCCAGCATAACCTCAAGCATGTTGTCCAGGCTGGAGGAATCCGAGCCGTCCATCGATACGAGTGGCTCCAGCGACGATACATCCGGCAATTTGTCCGACTGAAAATTGCGCGCACGCGCCAGGGCCCAGTTCCGGTTGCCCGAAATGGTGTTGATCTCGCCGTTGTGCGCCAGCAGACGGAATGGCTGTGCCAAACGCCACTGAGGCCAGGTGTTGGTCGAGAAACGCTGGTGGAACACGCACACCGAGCTCTGCATGCGCGGATCTTTGAGGTCAGTGTAGAAATCGGCCAACACCGCTGGCATGACCATGCCCTTATACGAAAGAGTGTTGGCACACAGGCTCGCCACATAGAATGACTCGTCCACGTCGGCCAGTGCCAACTCGGTACGCCGGCGGGCAATGAACAGCAGTCGATTGAAGTGCGCGCGCGGCATATCGTCGGGTGCCAGCACAAAAACATGCTCGATCTTCGGCAATGTGCGCAGCGCTTCTTCACCACAGACCGACGGGTCGGTCGGTACCTCGCGCCAGCCACCTACTCGCAAGCCGACCCGTTTCAGCTGCTGCGTCAGCTCGGTGCGGCAACGTCCGGCCAGCGTGTCGTGCTGGTTCAGAAACAAAAGGCCAGCGGCAAAGCGGCGACCAACATCGATACCGACCTCAGCCGCTACGCTGCGCAAGAAAGTGTCCGGCGTCTTGAGCAGAAGGCCACAGCCGTCACCGGTCTTACCATCAGCGGCCACCGCACCGCGATGCGTCAAACGCGTGAGCGCACCAATCGCCGTTGAGACCAGCCACTGACTCGGCTCGTCATCAAGGTTGGCAATCAACCCGAAGCCGCAGCTTGCACGCTCGAACTCGGGCCGATAGAGGCTGGTGTGGTCAGGCATTCTCATTCGATTAAAACGGCTCCATCGTCGACGGCTTTCTATTTGGCTGACGCAGAAAAACGCCCGGCCCGGCGGCAAACCGACGGCAGGCTGGCGAACGCTTCTCGGCTAATGTGGCTCGCGGCCGACACCCTGGCGAGGGCGAAAAATCGGCGTCACGCGGTGGCACACACCTATATATATGCCATCAATGCGGCAGTGCGACAAATGCAAAAACGCTTGGACACATGCGAGAAAACCGATGTTGCGGCAAAAAAACCGTCATTAAAGCCGGTTTTGAGCCAGTTTGCGCTTAGAAACAGCGGCTTGAAGAACGTCTTCACGACGCCACAGCGCGCCCAAAAGCGCGGCGTGAACCGTTCGAAACGCTGGTTACGCGCGAAACTAATCGCGTTTAATTTGTACGACGCCTGTGGCGCTGAAGGGCAATGGCCGTACCAGCGGGACATCCAGCGCCACGCTGCCGCCAACGGAATACTCGAGCTCCTGCTCGCCACCCTTGAGCAGTCGAGTGCCTAGCATCTTCACTGCATCGATCAACGAGGTCTCGACAGACACACTAAAACTGCCATCACCATTGGCAGGCACGCGAAATGCCTGCTCGGTGCTACCACTGGCAAGCGAAATGCCGGCGAGTGTCACGCCATAATTCACCGCGCGCACGGGTAGCGGCACGCCATTCGGATTGCTCACAGTGAAATCCAGCACAAACTTTTGGGTGGTCATATCGGCGCTTTGCAAGCGTACGTTAGACAACGCGACATTCGGTGATTCGAAGGTCTGGCCGAGCGTTTCACAGCCGGCGAGCAAAAAGACCAGCGCCAATACGGCTGTGGTTCGTGTGACTATCGATTGCATTGCTGGCTCCATGCCGAAGGCGATATTGCCCGGCCAGCGTGCTGCTGGCCGGGCAATGCATCGATCAGCTGTCTTCGTCTTCTGGCTTGATAGCGTCCTCGCCATCATCCAGCATGTCTTCGGCGGCTGCTTT
Organism: Pseudomonadota bacterium; assembly: GCA_039033695.1. Taxonomy (GTDB): domain Bacteria; phylum Pseudomonadota; class Gammaproteobacteria; order Steroidobacterales; family Woeseiaceae; genus CALBPI01. Next base: position 25,343 of record JBCCCC010000020.1, read on the forward strand.
GCCGTCGTCAAGCATGTCACCGGCTTTGTCAGCCGCATCGCCCGCCATGTCTTTGGCGTCTTCACCCATCTCGGCGGCCTTGTCCATCGCATCACCAGCCATAACTTTGGCGTCGTCGCCCATCTCGGCAGCTTTGTCCATGGCATCCTCGCCCATGTCTGCCGCGGCATCCATGGCATCTGACGCAGCATCACCGGCGGCATCCATCGCGTCACCAGCAGCGTCGGCAGCACCTGCCGCGACGTCTTGTGCATCACTGGCCACGTCCTCGGCTGCAGCTTTCGCGGCATCCAGTGCCGACTCGTCCGCCTGGTCACCGCCACATCCGGCGATCACAAGTACGGCAGCCATCAACGCGGCTTTATTCGTTGAAATCTTCATCTCGTATCTCCCCATTCGAAATCAGGCCGGCACCCCCGGCTGCGCCCAGTGTACCCAGCGCAGCGTCAGACGCAACGTCGCAAAATGCCGACAAGCACTAGACGCCGCCTTCAAGCGCACTAATCGGCCTCTGACCAGCGTGCGGACACGACCTGCCAGTTGCTGCCGTCTCGCTCCATACCGAGCACGAAGCGATATACCGATGTGCGCAAATCGAAGCGAGACAGGTTAGCGCCCGCAAAACGCACCCGCACAGTGGCCTCGGCATAATCATCGGTCAATACAGACACCGCTTCAGTGTCGGCAAAGATCGCGACCCGGTCGGTGCGCATCAGAAACCCGCGCATCAGCAGCAGCACGGCGCGCCGGTCATTGCCCTCCAGATCTTCATAATCTCGGCTGATGCCATCACCAAGCACACCGATATCACCATCCTCACCAGCTTCGGCCATGACCGCAATCTGGGCGCGGATCTGCGCTTCAGGCGTCTCGGGGTCCGCACAGGCGCTCAAGCCCAAAACTGTGACGAGCACCAACCATGCTATGTACATTCTCATGCGAGTATCCTATCTGATATCAGATCTGTCAGAATGCATTGGACGCATTTGGACCTGTCGCGAGCCAGGGAGAGGACGTTGGGGCAAGAGCTGAGCGCTCAAGACAGCGCAGACATTAACAATATTCTCGACATGTGGTTTCGCGAACGTGAATCCAGCGTGCCCGGCCTGGATGCGCGCATGAATTTCTGGTTCGGTGAAGACCCGGAGCTGGACATCAGCATTCGCCACCAGTTTGGTGAGCTGGTCAAGCGAGCGTCCATCAACGACCTCGACCACTGGGCCACCACGCCGCTGGGCAGGCTGGCGCTGATCATCCTGATCGATCAGTTTCGCCGCAACATCTACCGGGGTAAACCCGAGGCCTTTAGCCACGATCGCGCCGCACTCAAGTTGTGTGTTGAAGGTGCCATTGAGCGACATGACAAGAAGCTCTCGCCATTGCAGCGGGTATTCTTCTTTATGCCGATGCAGCATGTTGAGTCACGCAAGGTACAAAACAAATCGGTCACAGTGTTCCGCGGGCTAGCCAATGCCGCCAACGGCACGCAGAAAGACACCTTTGAGACGTTTGCCGATTTCGCAGAACTGCACCGCGACATCATTGAGCAGTTTGGTCGCTTCCCCCATCGCAACAAGATTCTGGGACGAGAGAGTACGCCGCTGGAGCGCGAATACCTGGTCGATGGGCCAGACTTTGGACAAGGCTAGCGGGCTTGAGTCAACGCGATCGCGCCTTGCATAACAAGTCTCCCAAGACGCGCCGACACAGACAGCCTTTGCATGACTCGCAGGTTCTGGCGGCCTAGAGCTGCCATTGTGGCTCGACAATCTTCAGATACGCCGCCTCGCCAACATCGTGAGCAGCGTTCGCTGCGGACTGCCCGCGCGCTAGTCTGCCTGCGAGAGCGCCGTGAGCCTCGCCGTTTGCTTGGATGCCCAATAGAAACGCGTGACCAGCAACACAGCCGAGATGGTCAGACCCACCACGAAACCTCCCCAGATCATTGCCGGTGACAGTTTAAGGCTAAGCGCAGCTGCATACGCCAACGGAAATGCAATCACCCAATAAGAAAACGTGGTCAGAAACATCGGCACTCGCGTGTCGTGTAGCCCGCGCAGTGCACCCGCCGCGCCAACCTGGATGCCATCAGAGATTTGGAAAATGGCAGCGACTAGCAGCAACGACAAAGCAATCGCCTGCACTTGTGGGTCCTGCGTGTAGATACCCACGATGCCATCGCGAAACAGCAACAGACCGCCCGCGGATATCGCCATGAACCCGGCGCACAAGCCAATACCCAAGAAGCCGCGCGAGCGCGCCAGCTCAAGATTGCCCTGCCCGATGGCCTGGCTAACCAACACCGTGGTGGCCGAGTTCAACCCCATCGGGATCATGAACATTGTCGACGCATAGTTCAGCGCGATCTGGTGCGCAGCGACAATGCTGGCCGACAGCTTGCCCATCAGCAGCGATACCGCACTGAACAAGCCAGCCTCAGCGACGATGCTGACCATGATCGGTAAGCCCAGCGCCAGGATCTGGCGCATCTCCATCCATTGCGGACCGCGCCCCAACGTGAAGATATCGAACGAATGGTAACGCGGGCTGCGCCACATGTAGATAAGCAACGCGAAGAACATGAAGTACATGGTGATCGCGCTGGCAACGCCGGCACCGACGGCGCCCAACTCCGGTGCACCCAGGTTGCCGAACATGAAGATCCAGTTGCCCGTGACGTTCACGCCCAACGCACCAATCGACACGAACATGACGGGGCGCGTCCAGCCAACCCCTTCTGTCGTGTAGCGCAGCGCCAGGTAGGCAAACCCTGCTGGGGCACCGAATACGATGGCACGCAGGTAGTCTGCCGTTAGATCACGGAAGCCCTCATCAATGCCAATGGCGGTCAGCGCTGCCCGCGAGCCAAAGTACAGCACGACAAAAACGAGGCTGCTGAGCATCAGGCTCAACCAGAAACCCTGCCTCGCGTAGCGACCGATGAGGTGCCCGCGACCGCCACCAATATGGCGCGCACTGATCGGCGAGATCGCCATCAGCACGCCTAGCGCGAACAGGAAGAACAGCATCCAGACGCTGCTACCCACCGCGACCGCTGCCAGCTCGCGTGCGCCGATCTTGCCCGACATCACAGTATCGGCGACGCCCATGCCGGCGATGGCCAGGTTGTTGACAATGAGCGGGCTGGCCAACTTGAGCATTCCGCCAATCTCGCGGCTGCGAGGTCGTTCGATAGGTGGCGTGGCGGCGCTGGTCATAACAGGAGGTCTTGGCAGGTCTTTATCCGGGCTGCCAGCCTAGCACGCATCCGCTACACGTAATGGCGTGTTTTCGGTACAGTGACCTGCGTCAGGTGCAACTCTCGGCTGCGCCGCGACAACTCGATTTCATTCAGACAGGAGCGCAACCCATGTTGCACGATGGCACCTCCCGACGCGTTGCGATAGTCGGCAGCGCACGCATCCCGTTCGCACGCTCACATACCGCTTACAAAAACGCCAGCAATCTCGACATGATGAGCGCGACGCTAAAGGCACTGGTCGACAAGTACCAGCTTCCCGGACAAACGCTGGGTGACGTCTCGCTAGGTGCAGTCATCAAGCATTCACGTGACTGGAATCTGGCCCGCGAAGCCGTGCTGAGCTCTGGCCTGTCACCCAACACGCCGGCATTCGATCTGCAACGTGCCTGCGGGACAAGCCTGTCGGGTTGCGTGATGATCGCCAACCGCATTGCATTGGGCCAAATCGACGCCGGCATTGGCGCTGGCACCGACACCGTCAGTGACCCGCCCATCGTCTATGACGACGAGTATCGCAGCATCATGATGGCCAGCTACCGCGGGCGCAGCTTTGGCCAGCGCTTCAAGCCGTGGCTCGGATTGCGACCACGACACTTCAAGCCAGTATTGCCGGGCGTCGAAGAGCCGCGCACCAAACTCTCGATGGGCCAAAGCACCGAAATCACGGCCAAGGAATGGCAGATCACGCGCGAAGAACAGGACGCCTTGGCGCTGGCCAGCCATCAGAAGGCGGAAGCCGCGTATGCCGAAGGCTTTTATGACGACCTGATCGTGCCGTTCGAGGGCCTGAGCAAGGACAACAACGTGCGCGCAGACTCCAGCATGGAAAAACTGGCCAAGCTCAAGCCTGTGTTTGACCGCAGCGGCGCCGGCACCATGACGGCTGGAAACAGCACGCCGCTCACCGACGGTGCCTCGTCCATCTTGCTCGCGAGCGAAGACTGGGCCCGTGAGCGCGGCTTGCCCGTACTGGCATATCTCGACTTCTGCAAGGTGGCCGCCGTGGACTTTGTGAATGAAGAAGGCCTGCTGATGGCACCAGCTTATGCGGTCTCTGACATGCTGACCGATGCCGGCCTCAGCCTGCAGGACTTTGACTTCTATGAAATCCACGAGGCGTTTGCCGCACAGGCGCTGGCTACCATGAAGGCCTGGGAGTCGGCTGAGTTCTGCCGCGACAAGCTGGGGCGGGATGCCCCGCTTGGCAGCATCGACCGCGACAAACTCAACGTCAAAGGCGGCAGCCTGGCCATGGGCCATCCGTTTGCGGCCACGGGCGGGCGTATTGTAGGAGCATTGGCCAAAATGCTGCATCAGAAAGGCAGCGGCCGCGGTCTGGTCTCCATCTGTACGGCAGGCGGCATGGGCGTCACGGCGATCCTGTCGGCCCCGTAGCGCAGCGTACCAGCGCGTGTCTGTTATAGTCACGCGCTGGAAAAGCCGCGCCTCAGCGGATTATGACAACCGGTGATGTCGCAAGCGTTGCCAACAACAATTGATTATTTGCGGGGAGTCGCATGGAAGGTGTGAGTAATTTTCTGGCAGTTACCAACGGTATTCTGTGGGCGCAGCCCGTGCTGTATGTCCTGCTCGGTACAGGTGTGCTGTTCACCATCTGGAGCGGATTCGCCCAATATCGTGCACTAACTCATGGCGTGGCCGTTGTTCGCGGCAAATACGATAACCCGGATGATCCGGGTGCCATCAGTCACTTCCAGGCGCTGTCAGCAGCGCTGTCGGCAACCGTCGGACTTGGCAATATTGGTGGTGTCGCACTGGCGATTGCGCTTGGTGGCCCAGGTGCCATCTTCTGGATGTGGGTGGTTGGCCTGGTTGGAATGGCCATCAAGATCACCGAAGTCACACTGTCGATGCTTTATCGCAATACAGACGACCCGGACAATCCGCACGGCGGCCCCATGTGGGTTATCAGCAAGGGCCTGCCCAAGATCAACCCCAGTCTCGCGAGCCTGGGTAAAGGCATCGGCGTGGTGTTCTGCCTGACGCTATTGGTCTCCACGGCGACCGGCGGTAACATGTTCCAGGCTTGGAACGTCGGCACGATTACCGAAAGCTATTTCGGTGTCCCGAGCTACATCACCGGCATTATCCTGGCCATCATCGTTGGCGCTGTCATCATTGGCGGCATCAAGCGGATTGGCAAGGTCGCCGGCACGCTGGTGCCATTCATGGTGGCGTTGTACCTGATCGCCGGCACATTCGTGCTGATCGTCAACTACGAGCAGATCCCGGCCATGTTCGCGCTGATCATCACTGGCGCCTTTGCACCGCAGGAAGCGACCGGCGCGTTCATTGGCGGCACCGTAGCCTACGGTTTCCTGATTGGCATGAAGCGCGCTCTGTTCTCTAACGAAGCTGGCCAAGGCTCTTCGCCGATCGCTCACTCCGCAGCCAAAACCGATGAGCCCGTGCGCGAAGGTATTGTGGCTGGTCTGGAGCCGTTCATCGACACCATCGTCGTGTGCACATTCACCGCGTTGATTATCTTATCGACGGGGGTCTGGAACCGTGACGCGGCAACCACGCTGGATGTTGAGCCATTCGTTGCCAAGACCGCTGATGGCACCTGGCAATTCGAGGACTCCAGCCTGTCGCTGGGCGATGAGCTAGTCGTGGGCGATTTGGTCTATATGATCGTTGAAGCCGACCCCAACCCCAACACAGGCAACAACCTGCACAAGGTAGAAGGCCTGATCGTAGACGATGCCACGGGCCCCCTCGTAAAATGGTCACCAATCACAAGCTCCGGCGGACCCGCGACCACAGATCTGGGCGTATACCCCGCCTACGTTGGCGCCACGATGACCGCCAAGGCGTTCGACTCCGTGCAACCGGGCCTGGGCATGTGGCTGGTCACGCTGGCGTCATGGTTGTTCGCGATATCGACAATGATCTCGTGGAGCTACTATGGCGAACAGGGCATGGTGTATCTGGCTGGCGAGAAATCGGTGCTGCCTTACAAGATCATATTCTGTTCATTGATCATCATCGCCACGCTGGGGCTGATCAAGACGGACGTGGATCTCGACAATATGACCGGCGTTGGTACCGGCGTGATGCTGTTCGCCAACGTGCCGATCATGTGGATCATGGGCTACCAGGCCATGCGCGCTTACAAAGGCTACGTCGCCAAGCTCAAATCTGGCGAAGTGGATCGCGAGAACGCGGCGCAAGCGTAGCGTGAGCGCCGCCTGATGGGCATGGGGCAAACGTGTCGAAATGGAAAGCTCGGCGTTAATGGCGTCGAGACTTTTTTTCGCTGCTCTCAGCTGCCGATCAACCCCGGTTTTACGAAGTGGTAGACGGCATAACACGAGAAAAATTCTCGCGTTTGTGCCCAAGCCATGGGTCGAAGTACAGATCGAATGATTGGCCTATCTCCTCGGCCACCGGCGCGGCAACCTCTATACCTCTTGCAGTAGCCGCTGAATATCTGAGATCAGGTGCCCAACCGATGCGCCGCTCAAGCCATTATAGATACCGCGAATACGCCGATTCTGATCGATGAGCAAGAGGTTTTCTGTATGCAGGAAATCTGCTTGATCCTGCAGCGTTCCGAGGTCTTCATTGGCAAAGTAGGCGGTGCGCGCCAGTTCATAGATGGACTGCTGATCCCCTGTGAGCAAATGCCATTTTCCAGCCACAACACCATGCGTCTCGGCGTAATGCTGCAAGACCTCAGGCGTGTCTGTGCCGGGTCGTATACTGTGCGAGAGGATCAGCACGCTGTCGTTATCCAGAAATGCGTCTTGCACTGACTTAAGTTTGGACCTGAGTTTAGGGCAGATGCCAGGACACGTACTGAAGAAGAAACTGGCAACATATACCTTCTGATCAGTGTCTTGCTGGGTGATCACTTGATCATGCTGATTAGTGAATTCGAATGACGGTATGCGATGAAAATCAGTCAACGCATCGCTGCCGGCTTCGATCCAATGCGGCGTGAATTCGGCGCTGTCATAGTACGGCAGGTTTTCATCGGCAAGCAGGCTGGTCGAGCTCATCAACAACAGTCCCAGCAATACGGCCGCAGTGTAATGGCGATACTGTTTCTCAATTGTATTCACGATTGTTCTCCTGTTGGCATCCGAGCGTTGCATTGGGCTGATCGCCACCGGCGTTGATGAATTGAGATGGCGGCACGCCGTGCGCTCAGGTTGTAGGTAGCGGCAGCGCTTCATCGTCTAACTCGACACATAGATTTGCGTTTCGCAATCCGAATGCACGGCCATTGCGATACTCGAAATTGCTGTATAGCTTGCCGTTCATCCGCCAGGCTTGTTGCAAGCCAGTCGGCTCGCCATGACGAAAATTGTAGCGTTTGAATTTCTCGCCTGTTCGATACCAATGCCACGCCACACCGTCGGCTCGGTCATCGACATAGAACGTCTCGGACCGCTTGTTGCCGTTGCGCCACCAGCTAGTAGCCAAGCCCGAACGACGGCCCGATTCGTAGCGTGCGGAGTACGCGATTTGACCGTCCGGAAACCACATCGAGAACTCACCGTGACGGCGACCATCAACGAATGACTCGGACTTGGCAAGCGAACCGGATGGGTAGCGCGTGACTGCGGTACCGGTGAACGCGGTATTTCGATAAAGCCGCAAGCCAGTATCGACGTCGATATGTACGCGCGACGCGTCGACGCTGACAGGTGCGCTGTCTTCGTGCGGCGCCAGCAGTAGGATCGCGAGCCAATTACCCGTACCCAAGGCGAATAACAACAAGCTCAATAGATGGGGAGTTGCGAGTCTCATCGATCGTCTCTCAGTTGCTGATACGGCTCGGCGTGCCCTGATAGTCCTCAGCAAACAGCAGGTAGTAGGCGCCCAGGTACGTCTCGTTGATGATGTGGTAGTGATACTCCTCAGCACCTAACGAGAACTGGGTCTCCGATGTGTGCCCGCCGGAAGCGTCCAGGTCGGTCGGGTAGGCTCCGGGCGTGGTGTAGCAGCGTCGCCCAAACAGGAAAAAACCATCGGCAATGATGCCTACCAGTGCGTCGTCGTCATTCGTTATCGCCACTGGCTCGAGATGATAGTGATAGGTCGACGGGCCTGTATGCGCACCATTGCGATCAAAACCTGAGATCACGCCAAGCGCCAGCGCAATATTCGGGCCCTCTTGATCATTGAAAATGGGCGCGCCACTCACGGCAATGCCCACAGGGCCCAGCGAAGTTGCCGTGCTATTCGCGGCAAGCGTAGGACTCGCGGGCACACGCAGCGTAAACAGATTATCGTAGTCTTCGATGTATCCTGGCGACATCCGCGAGGCTGTGGTGATGTTCGGGTCCGGCGCAACATACAGCCCGCTGGCGTTGTCAGGGTTCCAATAAGCCGACGTATGGTCTGGTCTACCCGTTGCCTCAACAACGACTTCATCACCGTCCAATGCGACCGTGACGTTGGCTCCGAACCACAGATAGGCATTGTTCAAGGTAGCCGGGTCGTCGGTGTCGGCGACCGGCTCGTCGACGGTCGTCCCGCTACTGCCACCACAGGCTGAAAGTGTCAGGCAAATCACGCCGATGAGGCCTGACCTGGCGCCGCGGATTCTCATGAGCGCTCACCACCGCGGTTGCCACGCTGCGCGTCGGCTGGCCTGCATGCCAGCGGCTTGCCTTCCGGGGCCTCGCAGGTACCTTCGACCGTCTCGCCTTCTCGCCCTGTGAACGAGCACGCATCCGATGCTTCGGCAGTAGCGCAGGCGTCTATGGCCTCTTGCGGCGGGCTTCTATGCTCACGAAACGGGCTCGCAACCTCTGTGGCACTGGCGCCGGATGCGCAAACTACCAGGATAAGCATGACAGGAAGGGAATAGCGAAACGACATCTGAGCACCTCACAACAAACTCGTTGAATGAGGTTTCAGCGTAGTTATCAATTACGCAGCGACGATGCAGACATTGTGCAGAAACCGTGGAAAAACCGCGCCTCAAATCACTCCAGCTTGTAACCAACGCCATAGATAGAGTGGATCATGTCGTCAGGACAACCCGCGTCGGTCATCTTGTGGCGCAGGTTCTTGATATGCGAGTCCACAGTCCGATCGCTAACCACGCGGCCATCCAGATAGATGCTGCTCATCAGCTGCGCCCGCGAATAGACCCGGCCGGGTTGCTCGGACAACCGCTTGAGCAGACGAAACTCAACCGGTGTCAGGTCGATCGGCAATTGCTCGAA
>JBCCCC010000021.1:0-32274 GCA_039033695.1 Pseudomonadota bacterium
ACTAGCTCAAGCCAATCCGGCACGGTGAGATTGTCCAGCTGAACAACGTGACGACCGGGTTGCAGCCCTTCGAGATGGAATCGGCCGCCTTCATCCGTGACTGCGAAACGCCCGTCCTCCATGAATACGCGCACGCCTGCGACACCCGCTTGCTCACTGAACGTCTGGTTCTGGCAACCACCTTCGACCACGCGACCAATCAGGGTTGACCGGCTACGGAACAGGTCCTCGCGCAGGCGCACGGCAACAGAAGCTTCATTCGAGGCGACACCAAGATCAGCGGTCGCCAATGCCATGTTGACCGCCTGCCTGCCGCGCGCGCCGCCCGTCACTTCCATCACATAGGTAAGACGCACGGTCGCCGACGGTGGGATGTCCGGCAAATCGAAGCTGAAGCCAGGCAAACCAGCGCTGGCGAATTGCGGATCCGCAATGACCTGATCGTCAAGACGAGCTGAGCCTGCAACGAACCGGAAGCCCAACGGCGGTGTATCGTTAACCGCGACACCCGTAGCCGCAACGCGCTCGGACGCATTCGTCAACGTCAGTTCGTAGCGAAGGAAATCACCAATTGCGGCTGTCACGGATGGCGTTGACTTCGTCAGGAACAAGCCGCCATCGAAAGGATCTAGCGGTACATCGCTGAGTGCTGTGACGCCCGCCAGCAACTGTTCAAAAGGATTGCCAAACGATGCATCATCCAAATCAAACGGACCGGTTGGCAGCGCATTGAGCTCAGCGATCGAGCGATTAGACGGCGCAATGTACTGAGCTGGCGCAACAACTTGCAGTCGATACCGACCTGGCGCGATGATCGGGAAACGATAGCCACCGCTAGGCACACTGTAGACAATGCCGCTGGCATCGGTGGCGCTGGCGCCACTGATCACGGTCGACGGATAAGCGCTGATGCCGTCGTTGCCAAACACTTGCGCGGGTAATCCGGTCGCCTCATCAATGAGCGTAATCGTCGCACCGTCAACCGGCAGGCCACTGACACTATCGAAAACGATCGACAGCGGTTCAACCAGTGCGACAGCTTGACTCTGATCGGCAGGGTCGGCAACGTCACGATAGTTAATCTCAAGAGTGGTATCGGCACCGCCCTCAAGCTGACAGTTGCCAGGTATGGCGGCGCTATCGGCCAACCCGACGTAGCCGGTGAAAATACCCGTATTGATATCCGTCTCCAGCAACAGCAGTGTCTCGCTATCACCAGATTGTGCGTTGCTGACGATCACTTCAATTGTCTCGCGCAGCACCGCATTTAGATTCTGATCGCCGTCGTCCACGCGGACGAATGCGGTTTCGTCGGCGTTGTAGACGCCGGCTTGTGCGACAGGCTGGGCGATGGCCGTATCGATCGGCTGGCCATCAAGGCCGAGTGGTGCCGGTAATGGTGCAAAGGCGCCATTCTGCTCGCACTGTGTTGGTCCCAAGGTCTCATTGAGGCCAGTGCCCGAGCTTGTCAGGCGTGTAAAGCCACTAGCAGAAGGCGTCCGGCCGAACACTGTTGTCAGGGTCACAACGTTGCTATCGAGTGTGACCTGGTCACCCGCTATAGAGGTATAGGTCAGCGATGCCGTGTTAGCGATATCTGTACCTGGCGGCGTCGCTGCCGATGCCGGCGGCATCGATGCGACCAAACCAACGGCAAGGCAAACCGCCAAAAAATAACTCAGGGGACGCAGTTGCGCCCCCTGAGAATTTTCGGCTCTAGTAATCCCGAAGACACGACGACGCGCGCGGCGCGCAACTGGATTACTCCAGCGCGCACAGCGTCTCAGCCAACAAGCGATGCTTGCTACCATCTGCGTCGTCCGTCTTCGCAGCGGACTAGTTGATCGTCGCCTGGAAGCGCACAACCAGCGTGTCGTCGGCTGCCGTCGTGCCCAGCGTCAGGCCGAGATCAGCTTCGAGCGTTGCACCGGTCAGACCACAGTTGTCTGCATCGGTATCGCCAGCATCTGCTGTACAGAATGCCGTAGCGCCGCCTACCGTATACTCGATGTCCGCAGCACCGCCGTTGTACTGACCTGCGAGGAATGCGAGCTCGGCAGCAATGACGTCGGTCAGACCAACGTTATCGGCGTCGACGCTACCCGTATTCACGATCGTCACAGTGTATTCGACGACCGCGCCTGGAATACTCAACGGATCAGTCGTGCCATTGATCGGATCACTGATCAACGCTTGCGTCTTGCTGACAGTGAACGCCGCTGACGCTACTTGATAGCCGTCGTTGGCGGTCTCAGCGCCGTCGTTTCCGGCATCGCCGAAGACCACATCGACACCAGCGGTGTCACCACCGGCGGTCTCAGTGACCAGCGTGGCACCACCACTGCCGGCAACGGCAACCGTGGCCGTCGCGCTGACGTTGGCAAAGTCACCGTTGGTGGCACCAATCGGCACATCAGCAACAACAAACACGAGCACTGACGAATCAGCTGCAAGACTATCGACAAATGTCTGGTCCGCGGGTGTGAAGGTACCGCTACCGTCGGTATCAGCGAAGATCCGCAGGTTATTGGCATCAATCGTGTCAGCATTGCCATGCACGTCCGTACCTGTCGTCAGGTTGGCGGCGGTCAGGGCGAAGTCCTGCACGAAGTTACCGGTGTTGCTCAATTCGAAGGTTGCAACGACATTGGCCTGCCCCGGATTTACCTGCGTAGGCTGGCTATCGGTTTCGAGCAAAGTCAGATCAACACGGTTATCGACCACGAAGGTTGTCGGTGTACCGTTATTGACACCCGGTGTGCTGTTTCCGGTCGGCGATGATTCAATCGGGGTCTGGGCAATACCACCAACCTCGAAATCAACCGTCGCCACGTTGGCGATTGACGTGCCTGCTTCGGTACCCACCGCCATAGCCGGTTGCGTCGCAAGCGCGGCAAACACCGCGAGACTGGCAGTGCCGAACACTGACAGTGGCTTATTCGCGAATTTCATTTCGCTTCTCCTGGTTACTATTTCCAAAAATTTTTCTACAAGCGCAGGTCGCTCTCATCCACCAAAACGCCCTGCGCGACGTTCGGTCGTCCCTGTTATCGTTGAGCCTGGAAATCCGTTTGCCAGGTAGCAATCTGTGGGCCTGTCGGCTATTCCACGCGAGCGCGGAACCGTCCAAAGCCCTGTGCGCCAGGCGCGAGTTCTCCGCGCATGCGCCAGCGTATATGCGTAAGGTCCGACGGCGCCGCGGCCACGCGCTGCCCGTCTCGCTCGACCTGAAGCGACTCCAGCGCATCGAACTGCTGGCCGTTATCGACTGAGAAAGTGACGTCAACGCCGGGCGAGAATGCGGAGTCGGCTACGTATTCAAGGTTCTCTGAGATCGGGTTCGTGATTACCACGTTGTCCGCAACCTCATCGCTGATGTTGGTGAAGGTCACCGTGTAGATCACAACGTCGCCCGGCAGCACTTTTTCTGCGGTCACGAGTTGGACCACCTCGTCGCCTGCCTCGTTGACACTGCGCTGCTCTTTTTCAACGACGGTTTTGACTTCAATAAAGCCTCGCTGCGCTGGGGCTTCTGTCGCGTCTTGTGCAAAGCCGTTGGCGCTGGTAAACAGCGCGGCGAGGCTGATCATCGCAATGCGTAACTTATTCATGACTATCGCTCCTGAAATTTCGATAACTGCGTTGCTGTCCGTGCCGCGGCCTAGTCGATCAACACAGAGAAGCGGACTGTCTGTAGTCCAGCTGCTGCATCAAGATCGCCAACCTGCACGGTTACCGCAGGGGGAATCACGCCAGCTTCGAACTCGCCTGCATCGGCATCTTGCTGGTCTGTTAGTGGTTGTCCGTTGAATGTCAGCGAACCTGGAATATATGTGGTGTTTGCCGGGATCGGGTCACGAAACACCAGGGCCGTCGCCGTCCCGGTGCCGCTAACCTCAAAGGTGATCGTGTAGTTGATCGTTGCGCCCGGTACCGGCTGATCGCCGCCCAACAGATCAACAACTACTGCCGACTTGTCGATGGCTATCGCAACATCGGAGACGATGTACTCGCCAATCGCAGATGCTGAGCCACCACTGCTGCCCACCACGGCGTCGACACCGCCCGTTCCTTGCCCGGCGAAGATCGTACCGGGGGCACCAGCGCCCGTTAGCGCGGTGGCGATAAGCGCGCTGCGACCAACGTCGCCGTTGCTCAGCCCGACCGGGATATCGTTGACGACAATAACGACGACGGATGCGTCAGCTGCCAATAGGGGATCGTTGCTGCCAGGCACATAGGCTTCGTCGCCAACTGACAAGTCGCCGCTGGCATCAGTGTCGAAAAACAGGTTCGGGATCGCTGCGACAGGATCGAAGTCATCGCCGGTATCCGCGTTATCGACCAATAGTGAAAACGCCTCCTCAGCGTTGCCCGTGTTGGTCAACGTAAATATGAGTGCTTCATTCGTATCGCCAGCTGACACCGCCACTTGCGGACTCTGCAACACTACGGCGACATCGATGACTTCCGCTACCGTGATCGTGACCGTATTGGATGATTGGTTGACCGCCGTGCCACCGATCTCATAGCTGACATCAGCCGTGTTGCTGATATCGGTACCCGCGAGCGTACCCTCGGCGCTGACATGGCCAGCAGAGCAGATACCCAGCAATAGCGCCAGCGCCCGTTTAGGGGCGCCAGCCAAGTTTGTAGTTGTTAGGTGTTTCAAGTGTGATCCGGTTGCGCTTAAAGGGCTTGAGTTTTCACCATAAGATGGTGCACTAAAGGTAAGCTTGTGGATAGCCAAAACCCAGTTAGCGCCTTGAATTTGTGAAAGTTATCACAGTCGAACTGTGAATCAGGTCTCACTTGACGAACAAGTCGCTAAAGTTCCGCAAAAGTATGCCGGGTGCCGCGTGAAGCGGCCGAAAAAATAATTCTGACAACACTTGACACTATGCTCTCGGGGCCGTATTGTGCACCGCAACATTTGTTGCATCGCACCATTTCAGGAGAATATTGTGAAAGAACGCATCGAAAACGTGCTGAGCCGCGTCGCTGATACTGCCCGTGACGGCGTAAATACCGCTGTTGACGCCACTCAGGACCGCGTCGGCCAGGCCAGCAAACTGGTTGCCAATGGCAAAAAGCCTGTTCAGAAGGTCCAAAAGGCAAGTTTGGCGGTTAACGCAATTGCGTTTCGCACGTCGAAAGAGCTGATCGAACTGCAGGCCAAGAGCGTGCAGAACAGCATTGACGCGGTTGCAGGTCGCCTGCGCGACGCTTCTCGCGCCGACACCATCCGCGAGCTGCTGGCACAGCAGCGCGACGTCGTGCCTTCGTTCGCCAACCAGTACGTTGGTGACATCAAGAACGCGTTTGGCGTGGTTCGCAGCGCTGTATCAGAGCTGACCGGCGTTACCGATATCTTCAAAGACGCACCAGTCAAAAAGAAAGCAAAGGCTGTCGCCAAGAAAGTTTCGCGCAAGAAGCCTGTGCGCAAGACTAAAGCGAAAGCCAAAGCCGCCGCTAGCAAAGTCGCAGCAACGGTAACGGACGCCGCGCAGACCGCACAGTCTGCCTGATCCCCTCTCCCCCCAGAGGTTACCGATTCCGGCCTGATTCCCCCCCATCAGCCGGAGCGCAGAAACGCTGACATCAGCAATGGTGTCAGCGTTTTTTTGTGCGGCAGGTAGGCTCAATGAGCATGCCAAGGCTGATAATTGTCGCTATAATCCCGCGCTCATTGAGACACGATCTGCGAGGAAATGCAGCGCATGCATAGCTCACTGGCAAGTTTGAACGAATGGGTCGCAAAGACTCAGAAACATACCGGCGCTGAGACGGTTGTCTGGTGCGACGGAAGCGAGTCCGAATATCAGCAACTTATTGACCAAATGACCGCAGATGGCACGCTATTGCCGCTCAATGCTGAAAAATACCCTGGCTGCTACTTGCATCGGTCCGACCCCAACGATGTTGCGCGCGTCGAACATCTTACGTTTGTCTGCACCGAAGACCGCGAGGATGCCGGCCCAAACAACAACTGGATGGCGCCCGACGACGCCAGGCAGAAGATGTCGGCCCTCTTTGCAGGGGCAATGCGAGGGCGAACCCTGTATGTCATCCCGTATTGCATGGGACCGATTGACTCGCCCTATTCGCGCTGCGGCGTAGAGATCACCGATAGTCCTTATGTTGTCGCGAACATGAAGCTCATGACGCGAATGGGCCAGGCGGCATTGGAACGGATAGAGCGCGAGGGTACTTTTGTCAAAGGCCTGCATTCCACGGGCACACTCGACCCAGAACAGCGATTTATCATGCACTTCCCCGAGAGTCTCAGCATCATGAGCTTTGGCTCGGGTTATGGCGGCAATGCGCTGCTCGGCAAGAAGTGCCATGCCCTGCGCATCGCCAGTTGGCAGGCACGACAAGAAGGCTGGCTGGCGGAGCACATGCTGATCGTTGGTGTGCAGAACCCAGCCGGAGAAGTCCGCTACCTTGCGTGTGCATTTCCGTCAGCCTGCGGCAAGACCAACTTGGCGATGTTGATCCCACCCGCATCACAACCAGGGTGGAAGATCTGGACACTGGGCGATGACATCGCCTGGTTGCACCTGGACAATGAGGGCCAATTGCGGGCGGTCAATCCGGAGGCGGGCTATTTTGGCGTCGTTCCCGGTACCAACGAGAAAACCAACAAGAATGCCTATGACACGATTCAGCGCGACACAATTTTCACGAATGTCGCACTGACCGAGGACAACTGCCCGTGGTGGGAAGACAAGGGTCATGGCGAGCCCGCGATCGACTGGCGCGGCAACCCTTATTCGGGTGAAGGCCCGGCGGCCCACCCGAACTCACGCTTTACGGTCAGCGCCACAGCCAACCCCAGCTACAGCGAGTTAGCCGAGGCGCCCGAGGGTGTGCCGATTTCCGGCATTGTCTTCGGTGGCAGACGCAAGACGCTGGCGCCACTCGTCTACGAGGCAAACGAATGGCAGCACGGCGTCATGATCGCGGCCGGCGTTGCGTCGGAAACGACGGCCGCTGCAACCGGCGCCGTCGGTGTCGTGCGGCGCGACCCGATGGCTATGAAACCGTTCTGCGGTTACAACTTTGCAGACTATTGGGATCATTGGTTGTCATTCTCCGAACGCACTGAAAAGCTACCGAAAATATTCCATGTTAATTGGTTCCGTCAGGACAACGACGGGCGCTTTATCTGGCCCGGATTCGGCGAAAACCTGCGTGTGCTACGCTGGATTCTCGCACGCTGTGACGGCAGTGTGGACGCACGCCAGACGGCGATTGGTCAGCTGCCATACGCTGAGGACATCGACAGTACCGCACTGGATCTAGATGACGGTGCCATGGCGGAGCTGTTGCAGGTCGACAATCTCGCCTGGCAGGAAGAGATAGCCGCAGTCGGTGAGTATCTTGGAGAATATGGAGACCGACTGCCGGAACGTCTTCGGGCTGCGCAATCGCGGATTTCCGATGCGCTCAAGGCTGCCAGCTAGGCTAACGGGAACCGGCGCTCGTCAGGGCGCGCAACGAGTCGCTCTTGAAACGACGTGAATATATGCGTATTAGCTATTGTTTTCCAACATAAAATGAACCGCTAAGGGCGTGCCGGGTTTGGCGACCTTGCCAAGCCCGATGATACCCTCTCCCTGCAGTTCCATGCTGTCACGGCGCACGAATGACTCGTCGCCGGATATGGTCACCACGAATGATCCATTGGTACTTTCGTCGACCAGGAAGTATTTGTTACGCCGCTTTTCAATGCGTGCGTGCACACGCGAAATCAGATTGCCGCGAACCACGAGGTCGTTGTCCTCGGCGCGCCCCATTGTGACCTGCTGGCGGCTCGGATCAACGGGAATCGTGCGTCCCGCAAACGACAACGTCAGCTTCAGTTCGTGCTGGCCAGTTTGCGACCAACCGATCGTCGGCAACACACTCGTGGCCTCCTCGCCCGGCTGCCATAACACCTCAAAAAGCGCTACCTCATCCTTCTTGCCCTTAACAACGGCGAGATCAATTTGACGCGTCAGCTTCTTCCAGTCTTCTGATAGCAGATCGACAGTCGATCCCGTCGTGACAATCTGTCGCGCCTTGGCTTGGGAAGTCATGCGATTCGCCGTATGCACAGCGGCGCCGAAGATATCATTCGGCTCGCGTGCGACAACGCCGTAGTGACAACCAATGCGGATCGAGATGGACTGACCGTTAGGCACCAGATCCTTGCTGCCGGAGATACGCTGCTGCATCTCGACCGCCGCACTCATTGCGGAGTCGACGTCATCAAAAATCGACATGACCTCATCGCCCATCGTCTTGATGACCGTACCATTCGCGGCATCGGTCGCATTAATCATGATTTCCAGGCACTTGCGCACGACTTCACGCGCGGCATCGTCACCCAGCGACTCATACAATTGTGTGCTGCCAACAACATCGGCAAACACAATCGCAACTTCAAGCTCTTCACTCATAATGGTCTAATCGGCAGCAATTTGTGTGCAGCTAAGCCGCCGACTGATGAACGAATCTGTCATGTTGTTGATTATACGCACGTAACGCCTTGAAATGCTCGGACTTGTCAATTCTCGCTATTCAACACTCTGCGACAATATAGGCAATCCATGCCAAATCGGCTTCGCCACGATCACTGGGCGTGAATTCGCCGTTGCCCTCACCGTCTTCGTCCGTGCCTTCCCAGTACACGATCACTTTGCTGAAGCCGGCCTCCAGCAGGAGTTCACGGATCTCCGGCAACGTCCATAAACGCCATTCATAGGTAAAAGCCTTTTTCATCTTGCTGCCATCATCAAAATGAAAATGTATATGACAACGCAGAAAGCCAGTAACCGGGTGATACTTCGCCTGGTGCCACACATAGGTGAAGCCGTCGTGTTCGGTCTTTTCCTTGAGCTCGCTGTGTGCCTCCGAGCCGCCAAATGCATCTAGAAAAAACAGACCATCCGACTTCAGGCCGCGCCGCGCGTTCTCGAAGTAGCTGCGCAGCTTGGCGCGCGTCTGGAAGGTGAAATAGGAAAAATTGAAGGCACCGATAACGTCGACCGGCGAGGTTGAAACCGTGAGCACGTCATCGTGCAACAAGCGAACTCGCATTTGTTGCTCCGCAGTCAGCCTGGATACGCGGTGATCAATGCCCCAGTCCAAGGTAGATCGATCAAAATCGACCCCGACGGCCTCGTGCGCTGCGCCGCGCGATACCCACTCACAGGCAGCACTCGCAGTACCACAGAAATCCTCGCGAAAGCTCAGTGCCTTGCGTTTGCGGCGCTGAGCGAACGTGTGCTCGAGGAAATCGACCTCAGACGCGACGTCCTGAACTGATTGCTCATAGAGTTCGTGACGATCGGACGAAGCTGTCAGTTTTTTCTCTGTGGATGACTTGCTCATCGCCGTTGCCATAGTGTGATTTCCAGTGCTGTTCGCCGTCGTCCCGCACATCGGCGCAGGCGAGATTGTAGCGACTGCTGCAGAGTCAGGCTAGCGCTTATCGAATTACATCAACGCTTGGCGCGAGCGCAAGAAACGCTCAGCACCAGCATGACGCCGGATGACGGGATTGATTAACCGGCTGCGGGCGCAGCCCTCTGTGCACGGCTAGGCCGCAACGTTGTCACGCGCCGCCAGCGCCTCAAGGAGCAAGTCGGGTGTGGTCTCCGGCTTGTGCGAATGCTCACTGAGCATCCGTCGCCATTGGCGCGCGCCCGGCAGCCCTGCAAACAGACCCAACAAGTGACGCGTGATGTGTTTCAACTGCACACCTTCAGCCATTTGCCGTTCAGCGTACGACACCATGGTATGCACAACCTGCGTGCGATTCGGCGCTGGCGAGCGCGGATTTACTAATTGCTCGAAGTGCGTCAGCGACCACGGGTTGTGATAGGCCTCGCGTCCGATCATCACCCCATCGACAATCTCCAGGTGCCTAATTGCCGCATCGACTGTCTCGATTCCACCATTCATGACGATGACAAGATTCGGGTTGGCCTGCTTCAAACGATATACACGATCATACTGCAACGGTGGGACAGATCGGTTTTGCTTCGGGCTGAGCCCCTTCAGTATCGCGACGCGCGCATGAATGTCGAAGTGATGGCAACCGGCACCGACCAACGTCTCGACAAACTGAGCGAGAAACGCGTCACTGTCCTTGTCATCAATGCCAATACGGGTCTTAACGGTCACAGGAATACTAACCGCTTCCTGCATGCGCTCATAACAGGCGGCTACCAAGGCCGGCTCGGCCATCAGGCAGGCACCGAAACTGCCGCTCTGCACGCGCTCGCTAGGGCAACCGACATTGATGTTGACGCCATCGTAGCCAAACTGCTCGGCTAACAACGCGGCGTTTCTCATCATCAGCGGATCGCTACCGCCAACCTGAAGCACGACAGGATGCTCGCTGGCATCGAATGCCAACAGGGTATCAACGTCGCCATGCACGAGCGCCATCGCCGTGACCATTTCGGTATACAGCGTCGCCGACGGCGCCAGCAAACGATGGAAGTAACGGCAATGCCGGTCCGTCCAATCCATCATTGGTGCTACTGAGAGTCTAGGTGTTGGTTTGCCACTCATTATGAACTATGCCAAAAAGTACAATGGCCGCCTCGGACCTCGCCAGGCGGGCAAGGCAACATCCGCTACGCCAGCATTAGGTCATCTTTCAGTGGGCTGCGCAAGTGTCGCTGCCTATAAGGTCTACGCAGTAAACCAAGCGCTAGCATCGGGCTCGGCCGCGATCGGCCGGTTGCCCCGATAACCGCGTACACAACCGCCGCGGCCTCAGCCTGATAGGTACAGCCCATGCGCAAAGGATCGCGTCGGGACCGAATAGCGGCCTGTCCGCGTATCGCCTTCGTAACGTCAAGGTTTTGCCGACAGTGCCGCTAATTGACAAATGATGGCCCGCAAACTCACCCTGGAAGAACTACCACCGGTCATGCTCGCGTTCTCGGGCATACTGGGGATTGGTCCAATGGTTATCTATCGGCTCTTCGAAGGCAGCTACGCGATTGCGGCCGTGAATGCCGTGGCCGTGATTGCATTCGCGATAATCGCCTGGTCAATCTATGTGAAACGTGCGGTGCGCGTGGCCAGCGTCTGTATGGCGCTGGTCGCCATATCGGCGGCAGTGACTACGATCAGCATTCGTGGCGGCGATCAAATCATCTGGATGTATCCGGCCACTATCGCGTTGTTCTACCTCCTAAAACCCAAAGAAGCCGCCATTGCGTCACTAATCGCGATCGCAATCATCACGCCTATTATTCTTGAGGGTAGAGACAGCGAGAGAATCGCGATCTATCTGGCATCACTGGCTGTCACGATCTCTCTGTCAGTAGCGTTTGCCGTTGTGACCGCCGCTCAGCGCAAAGACCTGCATGCAACCACACTTCGAGACCCATTGACCGGTGTCGGGAATCGCCGCGCACTGGATACCATGCTGGACGCCGCGGTCACTCAATCACGCGCAAACTCAACGTCGTTTGTATTGATCATGCTGGACATTGATCACTTCAAGACTGTCAATGATAAGCATGGCCACGCGATCGGCGATCTGGTGCTTTGCAATATTGCCAAGGCGGTTATTGCGAATATCCGCCCGACAGACGCCTGCTTCCGCGCTGGCGGTGAAGAGTTTGTCGTACTTGCGCCTGCCACCGAACTACAACATGCGCACCGACTGGCCGAAAGGCTTCGCATCGCCATTCACAAGATGTCGCACGCTGCGCCTGGGATCAGCAAGGCGCTGCGAGTGACCGCATCGTTCGGCCTCGCCGAGTACCGTGAGGGCGAGACTCGTGATTCCTTATACAAACGCGCAGACGATGCGTTGTACGAGGCCAAACGCAGCGGACGCAATCGCCTTCATGCATCGGATGGCACAGTAAGCCTAAGCGGCACTGCCAGCTATCCAGCGCTGATCGAGGATACGACCACAGACACCTGTGCCGAACACGGCTGATGTGATGCCGGGCTGCCGTCCGCCCTTATCGCCGACATCAGCCAATCGCGAGCAAGACGATTGGGCTCGCCCGGCGCGGACTGCAGGCTCGCAGCGGCCTGCACGGCGGCTGAAACCGCTCAGTACTTGCCCAGTACGTTCAGGAAGAAACCGTCAAACTCATAATCGAGCTCTGTGAGGTCATCCGAGAAGTCGGTGAAGTTGTAGCCAATTCCAATCTTGAAGTTGTCGCCGACGTGACGATCGACACCGACCAGCCATCCGCTGCGTTCGCTTTGCGCCTCATCAACACGCAACCAGCGATACTCGGCAAGCGCATCCCAATTCTTGATGACATGATATCGCGCACGAATCGCCGCAAAGTCTGTTGTCGAATCAAACCAATCGCCAGTCGAACGGTCCAATCGCAACTCTGAAACCCGCCGCGCCAACTTGGCACCGACGCTCCAGCGAGGACCAAAACGCTTGATGCCCTCGACGCTGCCGATGTGTGAGCGCTGGTCGGTCAGCGTATTGTTCTGATTGAACTGATCCACCTGGCCGCTGCTCGTCAGATCGTAGAGATAAGTGTATTTGGCCAACCAGTTCAGCGCATTGCCGTCAACCGGCCGATAAGCAATGCCCACGCCGCCTTCGACCAGCTTGGCGTCATCACGAAAGTCACCCGTATTTTCGGTATCCGCATAATTCAACCGCGTCAGCAACCGATAGTCATCGTTAAGCTTCCAATCAAACCGATTGATACTTGCCCACTGCTGGACATCTGTTGCCAGGTCGATAGCATTGTCATTGCGATACTCGATCCGACTAACCCAGTTAATATTGGCCGACCGATAACCACCACTCAGTGTGAACGCAGTGCGCTCGACGACGCCAGCGTCGCCATTGACGTCTGAGCGTTGGACGGTCGTGCCCAGCGTAAAGCCACCAGCGACATTCCAGTTCAAACCGAAGACATGACCAAGGCTGACCGGGCCGCGAACGTCGGCAAGCGTCATCTCGTTGAACACGTCCAGCTGGTTGGATATGCGCGAACGATGGCCTAGCGCAAGCGTATTGCCGGGCAACAAGCGATCCCGACCAAAGCCTGAGCTAGCATCACCGGGACCGCCAGCAAACGGACTGTCGCTGCGGTCGGTGGAATGGGTCAACGTGCTATAGACCGTGTGATCAGCATTCAGGTCATGCTCGAGTGTCAGGGTCGCGCCGTCTCCGCGATGCCCCGTGCTCGCCTCGGCCGTTAGCGCGGTGCGTGACGTGATGTCGTAGGTCATGCCAAGTGTGACCAGATCGTTGTTGTCGTACTGTCCGCCATCATTGTTCACAGTAGCCTGGCCAGCGGCGTAGACTTCTGTACGTGCATTCATCTGATGCGCGTATCGCAGTGCGGCAAGGGTGGCATCGACTTTCTCCGTCGTGGCCTGCAATTGCTGCTGTGACAGCCAACGAACCTCGCCGGACAACACACCGTTGTCGCCTAAGCGCTGATCCAGCTGAACCGAGACATCATCCTCTTCAAACTGCAGCTCGCGCTCGACCTGAGATGCACGCAAAGACAAGGTACGTGTGGCTCCCAGCTCGCTGATCATCTCGAGACCCGTCTCATAGATATCTACGCCGTCGTCTCGTCGTGCAATCGAAAATTGATCATCCGTGCGACGCCACCACGCAGCCAGAGTTGTCACCCCTTGCGTCCAGCCGAGCTCTTGCAGATTGACGCGAGACTCCACACCGTAGGCGTCTCCCGCACGGTCTTGCGCCGCGACTGGATTCAATGCTGTGAAACTCAGGCCACCGTCGCTCGAGAACAGTCGTTCGGTTTGTGTCGCCTCGCTGCTTGCCGCCTCAAACTTCAGATATGTCCCCTGGCCTGCTGCCAAGGTCACATCCAGGCCGGCCAGCGTGTAGTCCTCGCCGCCGCGGCCTTCGCTCAGATAAGTGCCACCGACGGCCAGGTGATCGCCAAACCAATGTCTTGCTCTGGCGCCTGCCGCCAGCTGGTTGGCATCAAACCCGGACGGCAAGTATTCATAATCCACTATGAGGATCGCAAGGTTACCGTCCAATGGCCCCTCGCGAATGATCGATGGTGCAGACTGTTGCGCGATTTGCAGCAACGGCTTGCCAAGGATGATCCGACCTTGCAGCTCATCGATTTCATAGTCGCGCCCGCGCGCCAGTGCGATTGACTCGACGACGCGATTAGTCGTTGCGTCGCGAACCTCGATGCGCGCCTGATCGGAGCCCGGGATAATGTCCAAGTGCCGTAGGTAGTACAAACTGCCACCAGTTCCCAGGAACTCAGAGTGGCCGAGGGCCGTTTGTGTCTCCGACGCAAACACGTTTAGGCGGCTGCGCGTCTCGTCTCGGGCTGTCGTCGCGACACTGCGCCAGTCCAGTTCAGCACCGTAAAGCGTTCGCCGATACTGAATGAACTCATTACCGTCAATCTGAGTCTGGTAGTTACCCCACAGGACACGACTCTTGTCCCAATCCAGGCGCACATACAAACGACCCAGACTATCTGTATCAGCAACGGTGGTTGAGTCATCGCCGTACACCGGATAGTAACGGTCAGGATCCAATCGCCGGAATAGGCTGCGCGTGTCTTTCTCATCCAGCGCACCCAGCAAGTCGTCTAGCTGCTCCTCACGACTGTCCAACTGACTTGTGATCAGGTACTTGCCTTTGATTTTGGCTTTGAGATAGAACGCCAAACGGCCTTCCAACAAGGTGTCCTCGGCATAACGGTCGTTACCTGACAACGGCTCCAGCGAGCCGCTCAGACTGTTGGATGCCGCCGTGAAGTCGGCCAACGCGACGAGGAACCGATGCTCACCCGTGACCTCGACGGGGATATCTTTGAGCCAGACGCCGTCTTGCTCAGAGCCTACTGCCACGTAAGCCCAATGCTTGCCAACCGGCAACAAATACTCAGCGGCAAACTTGCCATCGATATCGGTTGGCAGCCAATGGCCATTCAGGTAGACAGACATGTCTTCGCTGATATCGTGGCCTTGCAGCCGCACTCGTGCGCCGTGCAGCAGGATGTTCTGCCGCACTAACTGTGATCTGCCATAAGTGCGCAGCAGCATTCTGTGCGCCTCATGCTCAGGAAGACCGAGCGGCTCATCCAGTTGCGTTGGCGCCGTGCCGGTTTGCGCCCGATGCTCATCAAAACTTGCCGCGGCCTTTGCCTGGATATCGTCATAGGCCGTCGGCGACAGTGCCTGCACAAAGCCAGCGGCCGTCTCATCCAGGCGCCCGGCTGCATCGCGCGCCTGCAACACATAGGCTAGTCGTTCGCCAGCGCGGACGGTGCCTGCCGAGACTGGCCACCTAAAGTACACGAAGTCGCTAAATGCCTCGGGTTGGTTTTTCGGCGCAAGCGTCGCCAGCGGCCGCACGCGATCGACATCGTCCTCGCGAAAGACGAGCAATCTGGCGTCCTCAATGAACGCGCCATAATTCGTATATGCGATAAAATTCGCGACACTGCCGCTGCCAACTGGCAGCGATTGCGGTCCGGCAACCGCTAGCCTTGGTTGCAAAGCTGCGGCGTCCTCCGTCGCCCAGATAACACCACCACCTGGCAGGCCGATACGGAACCGGCCATCGGCTGCATGCGGTAGCGGCGCGTCCGTAGGCGCTTCTCCCGTTGCGCTGTCGACACTCCGGACCACTGGCGCGCCGCCATCATCACAACGTTGAATTGTGCATGCATCATCCGCGTGCGCCGTATTGATAAAGACCGCAAGCAACACGCCGGCAGCACGTTCAAGCCAATGATTGCGCTGTGCAGAAGGTTGCGCAGTGCTGGCCATGACATGCACCTCAGTGTTCGCCCACACGTCTCCATCCAGCCGCACACGCAACCATTCACGCAACCGCGCACCGCGTTGCACGCTAAGCGCGCGTGCGTCTGGCGTGTCAGCCGCAAGCACCACGACCCGACCACCGCCGGCCGCGGTCAACGCCGCCTGCAACTGGTCGAGCAAATGACGGAACTGTGGACGAATGTCAGCACTATTGGGCTCAAAGAAGCCGGGCGAAAACTCGAAGGTGCGCAGCGCCGGTGCTGTGGCCTTATAACGCGGCATCTGTACACCGAAGTCGAACTGATTCAGCAAACCTTGCGTGATACGTTTGACACGCGGGTTCTCCGTAGTGAATTGCGTGCCACGCGGTAACGTCGCCGGATCAACCTTGACTATAAAGTTCCGCCCGCGCTCCAGGAAACCACCATCGACGCCGGCAATGTGGTAGCGACCTGCCTGATCGCTTTCAATCACCAGGCCTTCAACGGTTGCCAGGCGTACGCCGGCTATACCCTCCTCACTAACGCCGCGGTTGATGACCGTCACTCGCATCTGGCCGGTTGGCTGCGGTGCGACATCGGCAGTTGTCTGCAGCGTCTCGCGCTCCTCGCGATCATATACGACGAGAATTTCTACGCGTCTGTTCAGCGCCATACCATCAGGGGTCGCGTTACTGGCCACCGGCTGGGTATCGCCACGACCACTCGCTTCTATTGCGCTGGCTGGCAGGCCAAGCGCTTCTTGCAGGAATGCCGCGACCGTTTGCGCCCGACTCTCGGAGAGGCCTTGGTTGTCTGTGTAGATCGCAGCGGTACGGGCGCTGAGGCGCTGGTTATCTGTGTGACCAATAAACGCAAGCCGGACGTTTTGCTCATTCGCAAGGTCCTCAAGGACGGCGCGAAGAATGCCGACATACTCATCCGGTATCGCTGCCTTACCAGACTCAAACCTGACAGGCTCGACAACCTTGTCGAGCGTGACGGTGCTCGTGCGCGTGATCGTGTTGATCGTCTCACTGGGACCCGTCATGACGGGCTCGCGAAGCACAATCAGATCCTGGGCATTTCGACCTCGCGCAACATCGCCTGTATGCGCATTGGTGAGCGTGCCGTCTCTTGCCAGAACAACCTTGGTTCCTTCGACGGTCGTCAATGTCAGTGGGTCTTCGCTATACGGTGCTGTCAAGACGATCTGATGGAAGTCCAGGTTATCGCCCTCGCTCGCGCGCCCGGCAAGATCGGCCAGTGCCCGGCGCTCCCCAAATGGGCCGCCGCTCAACACCAACCCGGTTGCATCCGCGCTGTCCTGCCAACCGTCGCCGTCCCGATCGTGCCAGACCTTGCCAATAATTGTGGTCTGTTCAAAGTCCGGATCAGCTATGACCTGCACCTCGGCCTGATCGCTGTTGCCAATCTCACGCCCGTTCAGCGTTGGCGCTGCCGTGTTGACATAGTCACCCTGAGTGACGCCCGCGCCCACGCGCAACAGATAACGTATTGTCCGAAGTTGTCCCGGTGCCAGCGAAATGTCGGCAAACACCAGCGGTCGTGGTCCCGACACGCTAAAGCCATCCCGCTCACCGTCGAGCAACGCTGAGTCGTCTACATAACTGAAGCCTGGTGGCAACGTGTCTTGTACATCGATCGCTGGCAACGTAACCGGGCTGAGGTTCTCTACGGTGATCGTGTAGGCCAGTAGACTACCGACCGTCGTCGTCGGCCTTGAAACACGCTTGGTCAAGCGCACGCTCGACGTTTCGACGCCAACCGGATCGAGTGGGATGTGGTTGAAAATCACCGACGGATCATTTTCTGCCAGCGTGAATGCGGTGTAGTAGTCGGTCGGCTGCGCACCGGTTGGCGCTGATCCGGTCGCACCGACCCGCACCGGGTCGCCCAACCCCGTCGGATCAATTGGCTCGGCAAGCGGTGGGATCAACTCTGAGAACCCGTCTTGATATGCGCCGGGCACATCGAATTGCAACAAGAATGTATCACCGGATGAACACGCGGGATCGGCACCGTAAAGCACATCAAATCGGTAGAAGCCATCATCGGCGGTGAGCTGATCTTGTTGCCCTGGTAACAGACAAGCTGCGGGCAGTGGATCGCCGCTGCTATCGAGCAGCCTGACCGTAACGCCGGGCACGGCATCGCGCGTCACAGCATCATAGACCACACCACTGGGGTCCACCGGCAAGTTCTGATCAACCACGGCGCCATCGGGTGGCAAGTCAATATTGGTTAACGTGCCAAACGTCGTGCCAGTATCCGGATGCAGCAACGTGATCGAATAGCCAGCGCCTGGTAGCAGGTCTGGCACGTTGTAGCTGCCGTCAGCGGCGACCGCTACGGTTGCCACCAACGTGCCTGCCCCGTCGCGAACCTCGATGACCCAACCTTCAAGGCCCTGCTCACCTGGGTCAAACACATCGTCCGAGTTAGCATCCAGCCACACGCTGCCGCTCAGTGTTGCCAGCCCCAGGATTCTGCCCGTCTCGGCAATATCCTGCAGACAACCGGCAGCGCTGAGCGTGTCGGTGTAGGTCACCGAGAAACCATCATCGAATGCAACGATAAGCTCGCCGTCGTCATTGGCGCCGGTCGTACCTTCGCGCGTCGTGAGGCTGCCTTCGAAGATGCCAGTTGCAACACCGGTTTCCGTCAACACGACTGTTTCACTTTCGCCAGTCGTGGTGTTGCGCACCTCAACCGTAACCGACTCGACACTACCAGCGTCGCGATTCTGATCTGCATCATCAACACTGACCGCTAAGGCCTCGCCGGGCAGAATCTCTTCAGCGATTGTCAACACGCCGTCGATGCCTGCGACTATCGTGACGTCCGTGACTTCACTATTGTTCCCAGCGTCACCGTCGCTGTCGGGGTCGGGATTGGCACCCGACTGAGACACATCCGAAACGACGGTACCGGCTGGACTGGCCGCTTCGCCAGCGACACTGTTGCCAAGTGGCGTTGCGACACATTGCGTACCGGATGACAAATCAAACGTCACATCGAACGTCAGTGTTGCGCTGCCGCCAACCGCCAGACTCTGACCGTCCGCAAGCAGACGGACCTCGCCCACGCCATCAAAAGCAGGCCTGGCACCGGTTACATCGCCCGTTGCGATGAGATTGTCTACGGCGGTCACCGTCGCCGGCGCAAAGTTTGTGGCCAGGGGCTCGAGAAGCTGGACGTCATTCAAGACCACGTCACCGGCATTGCGCACGATCACGGTCATCGTGCTCGTGAAGGTATTGTCAAAATTCGGCGTCGCTACTGTGGCTGACTTGGCGACCGCAATCGCGGGCTCTTCGTCAAATGCAACCGGCGTCGGCAGCGCGTCATCGGACGGATCACCATTGCCATCCGGGTCAGGGTCGCTACCGTCGGTCGAATCATCTGACAACGTCGCGCCGCCTGGCGATCCACCGCTGACTGTTGCGGTATTGTTATACGGCCCTAAATTGCTTGCTGGCGTTATCGTAACGGCCAACACGACAGTGCCGCTCGTACCCACCGCCAGTGTCTGGCCCGGCAGCAACAACGCCGTATCGGCGTTGCCATCGAAACCCGCCGCGTTGACGGCGAATTCGCTGCTGGACACGCTGTCGACCTGGAAGCCGGCACCAGCGAATGTCGTTGTGAGCGGTTCAACAATCTGCAGGTCATCGATCAGCACATCACCACTGTTCTCGACGACGAATGTGTAGGTTAACGAGTAACTGCCATCGCCGTTGTTCAGCGGTCCAGCGCTAACCGACTTGGCGAGACCGAGCTGTGGATTCTCGGCGAATGTCACGCTCGTCGGGTCGTTGTCATCTGTCGGGTCAGCATTACCGTCCGGGTCCGGGTCACTGCCATCGTCAGACGCATCCGTCGGCGTCGCACCAGCGGGCGAGGTTCCACTAGCAGTGGCACTGTTGTTGTACGGTCCGAGGTTCGCGCCGGGCGTGATCGTCAATGCGATCACTAGCTCGCCACTCTGGCCAACGGCCAACTGGTTACCGGGCGCCAACAGACCGGGGTTAGCATCGCCATCGAATCCTGGAGCCAGTGCGAAATCACTGCTGGCAACCGAGTCGATAGTGAATGTGGCACCGGCAAACGTCGTCGCGAGTGGTTCGTCCAGTTGCACATCATCAAGCGCGACATCGCCGAAGTTCTCAGCAATGATCGTGTAGCTCAGCGCATAACTGCCGTCGCCGTTGTTGGTGGGGCCGCCGCTAATCGCCTTTGCAGCGCCGATCACCGCGTTTTCGGTGAATGTCGTTACTGTGGGATCGCTATCGTTGTTGGGATCGCTGTCGTTATCGCCGTCCGGGTCGCTACCATCGTCGGAGACATCAGTCACCACGTCGTTTGCTGGCGATGTACCCGAGGCGGTGACGCTGTTGCTATATGGACCCAGCACCGTGCCTGGTGTCACAGTTACTGTCAGCGAAACTGCGCCCTGCTCACCGACCGCCAGTGAATTACCTGCCGCTAGCAAGTTGTCGCTACCTGGTGTGCCATCAAAGCCTGGCAAATTGACAACGAAGTCAGCGCTACTCAGCGCGTCGACGCTAAATGCGTCGGCGCTGGCAAACACGGTTTGCAGCGGTTCGACGAGCGCGACGTCATTCAGCAGAATGTCGCCAGCATTCTCAACAACAAAGTTGTAGGTCAGCGTATAACTGCCATCGCCATTATTAACCGGTGCGCCAGCTGTGGTTTTTGCCGCACCGATTCGAGGGCCTTCAACAAAGGACACGGGCGTTGGTTCACTATCGTCGCCAGGATCGCCGTTACCGTTGCCGTCACTGGCAGCGCTATTATTCGAGGTATCTATAACGCTGGCACCAGACGGTGTTGTGCCAGCAACGCTTGCCGTGTTGGCATAAGGGCCGAGACCAACGCCTGGTTCCACAGTGACATCCAGCAGCAGCGTACCACTGGCCCCTGCTGCGAGGCTGTCGGTGCCGGCAAGCAAATTGGTGTCGGGCGCACTGCCGCTAAAGCCAGGAACATTCACTGTGAAGTCGCTGCTGCTGACGGCATCGACATTGAACGCGAGCGCGCCAGCAAATGTGGCAGCCAGGTCATCGGTCACTTGCACGTTGGCCAATGTGACATCACCCGTGTTCTCGACCAGAAATTGATACTGAATCGAGTACGTACCGTCTGCATTGTTAACCGGGCTGCCGACTAATTGTTTAGCGAGCCCCAGAACGGGCGCCTCAACAAACGTCACGTCAGTCGTGTCACTGTCGTTGGTCGGGTCACCGTTGCCATCGCCATCGGGTGTCGCGCCGTCGTCTGACGTGTCCGACACGCTCGTCGTGGTGCGTGCGCTGTCCCCGCTTGCCACAGCGCTGTTGGCATACGGCCCAAGGTTGTTGCCCGGCGTAACCGTCAGCGCAAGCGTGACCACACCCTGCTCGCCAACTGGCAGTGAGCTTGCGCCAGCGTCAAGCAGGTCATCTGCTGGCGAAATTCCGGTAAACCCAGGGTTTGCCACCAAAGTTCCTGAATCGCTGGACACAGCAACCGAATCCACAACGAATGTCGCACCTGCGAACGTCGTCGACAGCGTATCGATCAACGAAACGTTCTCGAGATCAACATCACCGCTGTTCTCAACGACGATGGAATAGCTCAACGCGTAATTGCCATCGCCATCATTGCTTGGGCCAACGGTAATCGCCTTGGCTGCACCGATTTCCGGCGACTCAGGCAAGGTTGTCAGCGTGAAAGACGCGGTGGCGCGATAATCGTTGAGTGCACTGGTGGAGGTAATCGGGTCATTGCCAGTGCCGGTCGGCTGCTGGCTGGCATCGCGCACGCCTGTGCTGGCATCTCCTGCCGCCTGACCGCGATACGCAATGTCGCATGCACTCACCAACGTGCCGCCGGGCTGCACGCCCGCCTGCAAGCTGGCCGCGAACGTCACCTGCAGCGTTGCGCCTGGCGCAAATTGCAGACCACCGGAAGCGGTCAATACGTTGTTATCGGCACCACCAATTGCAAAGTCACCGTTGCCCACGAGCGACGATGTGCCATTCAGGAACACATCACCAGTCGGCGTGACCGCCAGGCTGTTGATGTTTTCCACGCCCGTCGGTAAGCCAATCACAAGGCCGCTGCCGTCCGTCGCACCCGCCTGGAAAGCCGTCGCGCCACCGTTATTGGTGACCGTGTAGGTATAGGTGACGGACGGTGTCGTATCGGTTCGGTTGTCCACTGGGTCAGGCGCGCCACTGACCGTACAGGCCAACTGCGGCTCAACAACCGACGCGAACGCTGTGGTCGTCATGCCGATGGAGCCGCCATTGATCGCTAGATCATAGGTATTGTCCAGGCTGGCGCCCTGCTGATTCGAAAGTGCATTCACGACCAACGCATCGAATTCAACGATGACAAACTCGAGGTTACTATCCGAGTCATCATTCATTAGTGCGCCGAGCGCAAAGACAGGGTCGGTCCCGGGCACAAACGGACCGCCGCTCGCGGCTATCTGACAGTCTGGCTCGGTAGCCGGCAAATCGGCTTCACTGCCCGTTGTTGCCAGCGTGCCGCCATTGCTGCAGGCAATTGCTGGGGTCGGGACAATGCCAGCGCCATCGGCCAGAAGACCCAATCGCGCACTACCCGCCTGGTACTGCAGACCATCGGGCATCTGATCGGTTATCGTGAATGCTGGCGCATTGCCTTCCGGCAACTGCACTTCGAGCCGGTAACGGATGATCTCGCCAACGGAGACTTCGCGAGCGTTACCGTCCGTCACGCCATCGCCCGACTCCACGGTATGACTAAAGCTGGTTGAGTCGATACGCTTGTCGTTGACCGTCGCCGAGACCATGACATCTGCAGTGTCATCAGCACTCAACGCGCCTTGCCCGCCTTGCGTTGAACCCGTTGTGTTACCAGGGTCACCGCTACCCGTTAACGTGTCGTAGTTAATTGTCGCCGTATTCTGGACATTGGTCCCTGGCACAACACCGAGCTGGGCGGTCACGGTGTAGGAAATCTCACAAACGTCACCCAGTGGCAGGCTCGCGGCGGTAAACGAAACGCCAGCGCCGAACGGATCCGCACTGTTGACAACCGCGCCCGTCGGCGTGCAGGTTTCACCGGCTGGTGCGACAGGCCCACTGACAAAACTGAAGTTCTCAAGATTTGTCCCATCGAGTACATCTGCAAAGGACAAATCAAAGGCATCAGCTAGCGACCCGGCCGTATGCTCAAAACGCACGGTGTAGGTGATCGTGTCCCCCGCATCGACCGTACTGGGCGATGATGTCTTGGTGACATCGATTTCTGGCAATACATGCCGGACTGGCACGTTGGCCGACGTGACCTGCACCTCGTTGCTCTGCAGGCGGAACCGGTTGCTATTGGTTGTGCCGTTAGACTGGTTGCCTAATGCCAGGACGTTGAGCTCGAGTAGAATGAACTCTTCATCGGCGTCCGTTTCTGTATTTGTCACATCGCCAATGTTCAGCGTGACGTTGGTACCTCCGTTGAAGGGCCCTGCGAATGCCGGCAGTACGCAGCTCGGGTCAATGCCAGCCAAAGCGCCCGTCTGTTCGAGCGTGCCGCTGACGCAATCTGCCTGATCGAATCCGGTCGCCGCGATGGCACTGGCTGATGTAGAAACGAACGCAATGGTCGCACTGCCGTCGTTAATGAACTGAAGGCCGGCAGGAATCAAGTCGATCAAGCGAACATTGGTCTGGCTGCCCTCGGGGAATGCAACTGACATCCGAAAACGCGCAACCTCGCCTTGCGCGAGCGGACGCGGCGTGTCCTCCGGGGTTGCAGACTCCGACGTTGCCTCGATGGCCTTGACCGGCTGCGGTTGTGTTGCCGTGGTTGCGGTGGCCTGTTCTGTTACCGGTGCGAATGGCGTCGCCCCACTCTCGGAAGCCCATACCACGGAGGCCGTGTTGGTAATGTCCTGCCCGGGTGTCACGCTACTATCTACGGTACAGCTGACCGTCAAAGAGACAGACGCACCGCCATCGAGTGCGCCGGCTGTGGGTGCATCGAAACTGACAAACGCAAAGCCATCACCATCAAACGGGCTGTCCCCACCCGCACCAGAGCCGCCCGACACACCGTCGAGCGTGCAGCCCGTTAACCCGGCCGGCTCATCATCCTGAACCACCACGTCGAACGCCTCTGCCGTCGATGTATTGGTAGCCGTCAACGTATAGCTTACGCTGTCGCCTGGTTCGTAGCCGGTGCTCGCGCCCGTGATGACTTTCGTCAGTTCCAGTGCAGGCGCACGCACCGTAATGGGCGTCAGGTCCAGGTCTAGAATTGCGTCACTAGGGGTGTTATCCGTTTCGGTTTGGAACAGGTTCGACAGGGTCAGGTTATCCGCAAATGGCGCATTACTTACGGTGGCTGTTACGTCGACCTCAAGCACTTGCGCGGTCACGGTATTGATATCGGGCCAGCCTATTCGTAGCGCATTGTCGCCAGCGCTGGCAGTTATCGAAATCGGCGTCAGGCCCAGCGTGTCGCCGGGGCCCAACGAAATATCCGGGTTGCTACCAAGGTTGGTATTGGTATTGATCGTCGTGGCATCGAACACTGGCAGCGGGAAGAAGTCGTCGAATACAATGCCGTTGGTGTCTCCCGACGGCACCTCCAGACGCAGCCGGAATGTCACAGCATCACCAGGCTCAACCACGCCACCTGCCGGACTGACCAGAGTCTTGAGAATGCTGATGTCCTGGATCGCAAAAGTCGATCGCGAGCTGTCCGAACAATTGGTGGCGTTGCCGGCACCCGAAATATCGAAGGTAGCAGTGACATCATTGACGAGCGTATCTCGGGCCAGCACGGCGCCGCCGGTGCTTGTGAACGTCTGATCAATATCCGCACTGTAACTGACCGTCACATTTGCGGCTGCGGGGATCACACCCAGCGCATCAGTCACGAAAAAGACAATCGTCGTTTGCCCGGTGCCAGGCGCATCATTGGCAATCGTTCGTAGAGCACCAGTCAGCGGTATGCTGGTTGCGCCGATTGTCGCCACCGCATCATCGTTGAAGGTCAAGCCGTCGCCCAGCACGTCGGTGACCTCAATGCGGCTGACGCCCGGCACGAACTCAGAGACTTGCAGGTTCAGGCTGTAGTTTCGTGTCCCGCCTGGATTGGCCGCACCGCTGCCGCTTTTCTGGATTGCCAGATGCTTGGCCGCGTTGATCGCTGAGTCCTGAGAACAACTAGTGACATCAAGCGTGTCAGTGATATGCACAGGGAAGGTCGCGCAAATTTCGGCATCATCGCCAATCACACCTTGCCCGGACGCACAGTCGAGGTCGACGACCCCGCCCGGCGCCGACGTGAGATCTGCGGGCGTTGTCACAGCGCTACACGAAACACCGGTACCGGTAAACGTAACCGGTCCGACGAATTGGATATTGGGCGGCAGCGTGATCGGGCTGATGGTCGAGAAGTCGATCGGCGCGACACTGCGATCCGAAGCAATGTTCGCGCAAGCTTCAATCGGGAACGTCCACGCCGGGCCAGGCGGTCGCTCCCCCTCAGCTGTCATATCCGTTAAGGAATAGGTGATGATTCGTGGCGTGAAATCGAACGACGACTGGGCGCCGATGATGGGGCCGTTTGCGCCGATTGGCGAATCACCCAGGGCGAAAGCAGGGGTCAGCGAAATCGCGTCGGGCTGCAGCACGTTTTCGACCGCAGCGTTGTCCACATCAACGCAAAACTCGAGGTCCAGGTCGGGCGCGCCACCAGTGAGACTGCCGATGGGATACGCAACGGTGTATAACGTTGCGCCCTCAGGCCCGATCACATCCAGATCAGACTGAGAATCCACGAGCGTATTGCCTGGTGCCGCCGCAAACACGCCCTCATTAACAACGGTAAGCGCATTGCCAAGAAAGTCAGCGGACGCGAGGGAAAGGTCATCGGTCAGGATGACACGGAAATACGGTGAATAGCCTGCCTGGCCACTATTGGCGTTGGACACATCGGCGCTGAAACAGAACTGCTCGCCGATAAAGCTCTCAGCAGGTGGCCCGCCGCCAAGCGTCGGCGTGTCGGCCCACGCGCCATTGCCGAATGCGGCGAACAGGCTGAATGTCAATCCGATCAATAATCGCCCAACTGACGCGCGCCGAGCGAAGGGTTGGTCTGCCGTCCCCACGCCGCACAGGCTAAGCCTGGGCACGCGCGTTAGACACAGCTCTACGGCTTTCCCTGTCACGTGATTGACCTCCCCGCTCACGCATCTGCACCGCACGACGCCGGTGCTCGATCAGTCAGCGCAAGACCGCCGACCACTGCCCCCAGCGCAGATTGTGCATCGTCTGCCACATGGCGACCAAATAAAGTTAGTTTCAGTAGAAACTTAGACGCGAACTCGCACGGATAGACAGGTTCTCGTCGCCATTTCATGAGTTGCGAATGCGCTAATCCGTAACAGGTCAAATCGGGTTCATGTCGCTATTGTGACTCACTAACACGGGCAGAAACCATCGCGAAAGGGTAGCTCGACGCAAGTCATACAAATAGCTATGCGCACCTATGAAAACACCGCGACGCGATCGCTCGCGGCGCGGTGTTTGCGCAATCGGGCAAACGCCCCGATCGCTAGACGCTAGCCAGACTTAAGCTGCGCGGCCAAGGGCAATTTCGTTATGACTTGGCCAGTCGCCGCCGCAATGGCGTTGGTCAACGCAGGCGCTATTGGCGGCAGACCCGGCTCTCCGACACCTGTAGGCGGTTCCGAGGAATCGACGATATGCACCTCAACCGGCGGCATCTCGTTGATGCGTAGCGGCCGATACAGATGAAAATTCTGCTCGCGCACGATGCCGTCATCCATGTGCACGGCTTCGCGCAGGAACGCGCCAATGCCCATGCCGATACCGCCCTCCATTTGCGCGCGTATCACGTCCGGGTTAATCGCGACACCACAGTCGACCGCACAGACGACGCGCTCAACCGAAAGATCACCATTAGAATCTATCGATATTTCGGCAATTTGTGCGACATAGCTTGAAAACGACTCATGCACAGCCACGCCGCGATAAATACCCTCGGCCGGCTCTGTCGACCAGCCTGCTTTTTCGGCGGCCAGCTTCAAGACGCCTTGATGACGTGGATGGTCGGCTAGCAGATTCATCCGGTACTCGACCGGATCCTGGCCTGCTGTCCGCGCCAATTGCTCGATCATCACTTCGGCCACCCAGGCATTGTGGGTATGACCTACCGAGCGCCACCACAGTGTCGGCACGCCAACACGCGCAAGATGCAAATCAACGGTCACGTCGTCGATCGCGTAGGGCAATTGCGCGGCGCCTTCGACCGAGCTTGCGTCCACGCCATTCTGGATGCTGCCTTCAAACGGCGTGCCGACCATAAACGATTGGGTCACTACGCGATGCTCCCAACCAACAGGATTGCCGGCTTCGTCAATGCCCGCGCGTGCAACGTGATAGCCCATCGGACGATAGCGGCCGCCCGCAAAATCATCCTCGCGTGTCCAAATCAGCTTGACCGGGTATGCGCCGTCTACGGCCTTGGCGATGGAAACCGCCTCGGCAATATAGTCACTGTCTGGCACCGCGCGACGGCCGAAACTGCCGCCGGCAAGTTGGGTATGTATGCGCACATTACCCATCGGCACACCCGCAATCGTCGCGATTGTCTGGTGATCGACCGTCTGTAGCTGCGACCCGGTCCAGACGTCACAGCCATCCTCGGAAAGCTCGGCAACGCAGTCCATGGTTTCCATCGTGGCATGCGCAAGAAATGGCAGCTCAAACCGGTACTCAATGACCTGGCTGGCCTTCGCCAATGCAGCACCACTATCACCGTCCGCACGCGCGAGCGCACCTTGCGTATCTGCCATAGCTTTGAAGTCCGACATGATCTGATCAGACCCACGCATCTCTGCTGCACTGTTATCCCATTCGATCGTCAACGCATCGCGTGCCTTCTTGGCCGCCCAGAAACTCTCGGCAACCACAGCAACACCCCGTTCGACGGCTTTGACGTCGACCACGCCATCCATCGCCAGCGCTTTTTCGGCATCGAACGACTTCACAGTGGCACCGAAGCGCGGTGGATGCGTCATCAGCGCGACTTTCATGCCAGGCCGTTCGAGGTCAATCGTGTAGTTGGCGCTGCCGTCCGTTTTCGACGCCGAATCAAGGCGCGGCAATGGCGCACCTATCAACGTGAATTGCTCTGGCGATTTCAGGCTCGGAGTCTCTGGCGGCGTCATTGTGGCGGCCGCAGCCGCCAGCTCGCCGAAACTAGCCCGGTTTCCGCTGGCGGTGTGCGCCACTTCGCCGCCCGCAACACTAATCTCCGCAGCGGGCACCTGCCAGTCGGCTGCCGCGGCGTCTACCAGCATGCTGCGCGCAGCGGCGGCAGCATTACGCAGTTGCATCCATGAGTTCGCCGTGGCCGTCGAGCCACCGGTACCCTGAATACCAAAGAACGTATTGGCATAGACCGCCGGATCACTTGGCGCAAATTCGTAGTGCATTTGCGACCAGTCCGCATCGAGCTCTTCCGCTACAATGGTCGGCAGCCCTGTGCTGACGCCCTGCCCCATATCCAGATGCTTAACGACTACCGTGACGTGATTGTCACTGCCGATTTTGACAAACGCATTGAGCTCACTGCTGGTCACCGGCTCCGCGTCCGCAACGGGAGCCGTATCGGCAACGGGCGCCGCAGACTCTCCACAACCAATCATGAAACCCGCGCTGCCCATGGCAGTCACTTTGAGGAAACTCCGGCGGTTGACCCGCGGCGCGCTTGCCAACGATGCATTGATAAACTTCATCATCTCCTAGCCCTCCAGTGAATCAGCGGCTTCGTGAATCGCTGCGCGAATACGCTGGTAGGTGGCACAGCGGCAAAGATTTCCGGCCATCGCAGTATCAATGTCGGCATCGCTGGGCGCCGGGTTGTTTTCGAGTAGCGCCGTCGCACTCATCATTTGACCCGACTGACAATAACCGCACTGGACCACATCCAACTTGCGCCATGCACCGCGAACCGCTTCTGCAGCCGCGCCGGATACACCCTCCAGGGTTGTGACATCACGACCGGCAACGGCAGACACCGGGATACTGCAGGAACGTGTCGGCTGACCATCCAGGTGCACCGTACACGCGCCGCACTGTGCAATGCCGCAACCAAACTTGCTGGCGGTCAGCCCGAGCTCCTCGCGCACCACCCAAAGCAACGGCTTGTCGCCTGGCGCATCAACCGTGCGTGACTCACCATTTACCGAGAACGTTACTTTCATCATTTGCTCCTTTCGAGGTCAAAGCCCGAATTGAATAAATCGCGCAACAAATCAGGCAATACGCCGTGATGCGTCACGCAGTGACAGCTCGCTATAGAGGTCTTTCGGATCATCTGGTGCGAATACCAGGCTCGAGTCCCGCCCGATCCCCAACGCACGACATTTTTGATTGACGTAGCGCAGCACGGAGAAATCTTCCAGGGCAAAGCCGACCGAGTCAAACAGGGTCATGTCGGCGTCGCTGGTTCTCACCGGCTTGCTGCCATCGAGAATCTGCCATAGCTCGGTCACTTCGCTTTCTGCAGGTAATGCCTGTATCTCGCCTTCAATCCGTGACTGCGGCTCATATTCCACCGCAATCTTGAGATCACTGAGCATATCGGGTGCAAGCTCTGTCTTGCCTGGGCAATCCCCACCGACACCGTTGAAGTGCACACCTGGCGACAAGTGTCGGCGACTGACAACCGTGCGATTTGCTTTGTCGGCGGTGACCGTAGAGATGATATCTGCGCCCTCCACGGCCGCATCGATACTATCGCAGGCAACCAGTCGTAATGGATGACCGCGCATGTTTCGCGCGTACTTGGCCATCG
Organism: Pseudomonadota bacterium; assembly: GCA_039033695.1. Lineage (GTDB taxonomy): Bacteria > Pseudomonadota > Gammaproteobacteria > Steroidobacterales > Woeseiaceae > CALBPI01. Next base: position 29,661 of record JBCCCC010000021.1, read on the forward strand.
CATCAGGATCAACGTCATAGTAGCGAATATCGGTAACACCAAAAGAATGCCAAAAGCCATAAGACTGGAATTCTGCCTGACAGCCGGTGCCGATCAAGGCCATCGTGGTTGCATCCTGACGTGCCAGCAATTGCGCCGCAAACACAGAAGTCGCTGCCGTTCGAATTGCGGTCAACAGTGTCATCTCGGACACTAGCACCGGGTAGCCGCTGGCGGTTTCGGCCAGCGCGCCGAATGCCGCAACCGTAAGGTTACCATCACGCGGATTCTGCGGATGACCAGTGACGTACTTGAAGCTGTAGTGTGCATCGTCACTGACCGGCATCAATTCTATGACACCGTGTGGGTAGTGATTGGCAACGCGCGGTGCCTTATCAAAGTCGTGCCAGCGTCCGTAATCTTCGCGCAGGCAGGCCACCACATCATCGATCAGATTCGCGAGACCAACCTCAGCAACGAGCCGACTGATGTCGTCCTTCTCAAGCAACATCGCCATGAGAGTCTCCTCTTGAATCGCTTAGGATAAAGCCTGATTATCGCAGAAATGGGCTGCGCTCGCCTGCGCCACACCCGGCCAATGCTCAATCGCGGTGGGCGCGCGTTTCCTGAACCAATTGCTGAACCACGGCGCGCAGCGCCTCCTGGTTCTCCGCGCCACCCTCAATCGCGGCGTCATAGCACGCAATTTGACGATGTGCGCTGCTGCCACGCGTCAGGATACCGCGCAATGACTGCACTTCGGCGCTGCAGCCCAACGCCTCGGCATCCTCGGCGGTCAAGTCAATCAAGTCCTCAACAAGCCCCTCAAATGGCATGACATTGCCCTTGGCAAGATCCACCATGCCCGCATCGAAACCATAACGAATCGCCCGCCAGCGGTTTTCCTTGATCAGCATCGGGGTATAGATGCGCCAGCGCTGATTGTGCAACCTCAGGCGATACAACATGCGCAACAGACACACGACCAGCGAGGCAAGCGCAAGCGCATCCTCGAGCAACGTGCACACGTCCATTACGCGAGTTTCAAGCGTCGGGTATCGGGCGCTGGGGCGCATGTCCCACCAGATCTTGGATGCATCTTCGATCAGCCCGGCACGCTTTAATATGTCAACGTGGCGCTCATACTCGGCGAAGCTTGCAAAGCGCTCGGGCAAACCCGTGCGGGGCAATGCGTCGAACACGGTCAACCGGTACGACTTGAGCCCGGTGTTTCGCCCGTCCCAGAATGGCGATGAGGTCGACAACGCGAGTAAATGCGGCAGGAAATAGCTCATCTGATTCATAAGGTCGATGCGAACTGAATCGTCATCGATACCGACATGCACGTGCATGCCACAAATGACGAGTCGCCGGGCTGCGGTCTGCATCTCTGCCGCAAGCTGCTGGTATCTCACCCGTTCTGTTGGTTTCTGATTCCACCAATGACTTGACGGGTGACTGGAAGAAGCAATAGGCGCCAGGCCATATTTCTCGGCGACATCAATAACCGTGTTGCGCAACATCGACAGGTCTTCGCGCGCCTCGGCGACGTTCGCGCATACCTTCGTGCCGACCTCAATCTGCGACCGCATAAACTCCGGGCTCACCTGCCCGACGATCGCCGCCTCGCAGTCTGCCAGCATGCCCTCCGGCGGCTCGGTCGCAAGATCACCCGTGGCCGCATCCACAAGCAGGTATTCCTCTTCTATACCGATGGTAAATGGTGGGAACTTATCTGGCATTCTCTTGACTCCAGTGACGCGCCGCCGTGGAAAACACGGCTGCTTCATCAACAAACTCGGCATCCGGAAGGCTGCGCGTGTCCGCACAATGCAGGGCATCGTTGCCAAGCACGTCGCTCAACGCGCTCGCGAGACGTTGCGCCCAGCGCTCAATGCCCGCATCCGAGGCGAGATGGTCTTGGCGGATTTCGATAGCAAGGTTGGCCAAACCGTGGCGCTCTGCATGATAGTCGACCGAGAAATCCGCAACGTGCTTGCCTGAGTACGGCTCATTGGCACCAACAAACAGGCTCGGCTCCTTGTTCAACGCCGAGTACATCTTGATCGCGAGGCGGTCATCGACGTCCCACATCAAACCGACATCCCACGGCCGCTGCATCCCCGCCAAGGCCGGCGTGAAGCTGTGAATCGCCAGGTACACCGGTAGCAAAGGCGCTGCGCTCAGGGCCGCCAGTTCGGTCTCAACCAGCGCGTGGAACGGTGCATAGATCGACTCGATGCGAGCGCTGACCGCCGTGTCAGATAGCGCTTGGTTGGCAGCCACCGGCTGCCCATCTGCATCAGATAGTATGAGTGTCGGGTCATCGAGGCGGCGATTGCAGTCAATGACGATGCGTGAGTAATTGGCCAACACGGCTCGTGCATTGAGCAGGCTGGACAAGCGCTCAACCAATCGCTCGGTGCCAAGATCACAACCGTAATGGCTATTGATGAGATGTTCCGGATAGCGCCCTTGCAGCGCCTCGGGCAGTCGCGGGCTCGCATGCTCGCAAACGATCAGCAGTGGCTGTCTAGAATCACCATTGATGACTCGGCCAGGCGCTGGCTCATGAGTCGCCAGCATTAGCGTTGAGCGCATATTGAATTCATACGCCCGAGTCTAGCGTAGTCGG
>JBCCCC010000022.1:0-28480 GCA_039033695.1 Pseudomonadota bacterium
GGCAGTTCGGGCGCCTGGCCCAGCGCGACCACACGCAAGTTAACCAACTCGTGCTCGGCATCCATGTTGAACGTGAACATGCGACGATGCTCTTCATCAAACGCGGCACAAAGCTGATCTAGCGACGTCGGATCATCCAGCGCGTAATCAAACGCCATCGGAATCTCAAATCCCTGGCCGTGATAACGCACGTCGATTTCGTACCGCACCTCGGCATCGGCTGCACTGATACCCTCATGGGCTAGATCTGCAAGCACTTGTGCGGTCAGCTCTTGGAGCGATGACGACACCTCAGTGGCACTGGTTTGGGAGAGTTTCTTGGAGAAACTGCGAGAGCCCTCAGCGCGCATGCGAGTTGTCGCATCACCAAGCGCACACAACACGCCCGGCGAGTTCGGTACAACGACGGGCCAGGAACCCATCAGCTTGGCGACCGCATTGGAATGCAATGAGCCGGCGCCGCCAAAACCCATCAGTGCAAAATCGCGTGGGTCATAGCCTTGCTGAACCGAGATCATTCGCAATGCGCCGAACATGTTTTCGTTGACGATATCGATAATGCCTGCCGCTGCCTCGTGCAACGTAATGCCCATCGCATCGGCCACTTGCTGAACCGCCCGCTCAGCCGCTTCGCGGTCCAATGTAAACGTACCGCCCAATAGCGACTCTGGCAGGTAACCCAGTACGACATTGGCATCGGTGACCGTGGCGACTTCGCCGCCTTTACCGTAGCACGCAGGCCCCGGCACAGCGCCTGCGCTTTCTGGCCCGACACGTAGCGCCTTGGTAAGCTCTGGTACGTGTGCGATTGATCCGCCGCCTGCGCCAACCGTCTTCACGTCCAGTGATGAGGCGCGCACGCTCAAATGCCCTACATCAGTGTTTCGTACCAGACGCGGCTCGTTATTTTCAATCAACGCGACATCCGTTGAGGTGCCACCAACATCCAATGTCAGAATATTCTTGAGCCCCGCCTGACTCGCAACCCACAGCGCGCCAGTCACCCCGCCAGCGGGTCCGGACAGCAACAAATTGACAGGGGCATCCTGTGACTTGCGCGCCGACATCAAACCACCATCGGAGCGCAGCAGATTGAGACGACCTTTGATACCGAAATCGCGCAGCTCCGCTTCGAGGTTTTTGACGTACTGACCGACAACTGGCCGTACCGCGGCGTTTGCGACGGTCGTCAGCGCGCGCTCATACTCGTACATTTCCGGCAGGATCTCGTGGCTCAGCGATATCGTGATGTCGTCAAACACCTCTTCGGCAATTTTTGCCACCTGGCGTTCATGTTCGCCATTAATATAGGCATTCATCAGGCAAATGGTAATAGCCTCGACGCCGTTCGCCTTGAGTTGCTCGAGTGATGCACGGGTGGCGTCCGCATCAACCGGACGATACTCGTCGCCGTTGGCCAGCAGCCGACCGGGTACCTCCACGGTATCCTCAAGCCGCGCCAAAGGCTGTGGCTTGGGCCAGATAATCCACGCGGCTAGCCCGCCGGGAACCAGTGACCGTGCGATCTGCAAGACCTGGCGATAACCCTCGGTGACGACCAGGCCGACGCGCGCCCCTTTTCCCTCCAACACTGCATTGGTGGCAACCGTCGTGCCATGCAGAAAGTCCTCGATATTGCCGGGCTCGATACCGGCCTGCTTACAAATACCCTGCGTGCCGGCAACGACCGCCTCTGACGGGTCATGCGGTGTACTTGGTACTTTCGATCGCAGGGTCTTGCCCGTCGCGTCATCGAACAGCAGCAAGTCGGTGAAGGTGCCACCGACATCAACGCCTAATCTATAAGCCATTTATCTGTTCCCCAGTTTGGAATTTGAGTCTGTCAAAGGTATTAAAGTTATAACATTATTCGTGCGCGACAGGAATGCGTATGCTGATGCAATACGCGCGGCCGAGGCAAAAAAAAGGCCGGCAGAATACTCTGCCGGCCTTTTTGATGATGCCTCAGAATCGGTAGGTGAAATCCAGTCCGTAAGCATCGCGTGCACTCGGGTGCACGAACGAGCCACCGAATTCCGGCGCGGGAATCACTTCCTGCAGGTATTCCTCATCGCCGATGTTGCGACCCCATACCGTCGCGGTCCAGCGATCACCCGACAGGCTCATGCGCAGGTTGATCGTGCCAAAGTCTTCGCGTTGGGTTTGAGAGAAGTCCTGATCAAACACGGGTGCCTGGAACAGCGCGTTCCAAACCGTTGGCGTCTGTTCACCTTGCAAGGTATGGAACCACATCTCACCGACATACGCGTAGTCGACGCGCGCGTTGAACTCAAGACCTCCGATCGGCGCATTGAAGTTCGCGCCGATGTTGTATGTCAACTCAGGCGCCTGTGGCGCGTCGTTGCCGACAGACAGCGGACGATTGCGGTTTTCCTTAATCTCGCTATCGAGAACACCGACACCGCCAAACACCGAAATGTTCTCCGTCAGCAATGCGTCGAAATCAAACTCGATCCCGCTAATCTGCAGGTCGTCTATGGTCGTGACGGCGCGCAGCAGACCCCATGGCCCGGCAAAGAACTCGAAGAACTGATTATCTTCCACATCGTTGCGGAACACCGCCGCATTCACGCGCAACCGGCGATCAAAGAAGTAACCTTTGGCGCCAAGCTCATAGCTGGTCGTGACTTCCTTGTCATAGTCATCAGCAACCAATAGCTGTGCATCGACGAATGCGCCAGGGTTCGTGCCGTCACCGTTATCGTTGAGCCAGAAGTCCAATGTGGCTTCAGTGCCTAGCGAGTTGAAGCCACCGCTACGAAAACCAATGCCGTAGGTCGCGAACAGGTTAAGGTTGTCCGTAGCGGCCCAACTCAGGCTGACCTTCGGCTGGAACTGATCAAAGCTCTCGCTGCGGTTCGGGATGCCGTTCGGATTGGCCGCAAAGGCCGGGTTGATCGGGCCGGGCTGGCCGTTGGCATCAAGCGTGTTGATGTTCAAGCCAGAGGCCGTCACATTCGGCACGTTGTTGCTCACGTCACGATCTTCCGTGTCATAACGCAGCGCCACCGCAAGCTCGACGGTATCACTCAGGTCGAACTCGAGCTGGCCGAAAGCTGCCATTACCTGGGTATCGAACGAATCGTCAAACAGCAGGTCTGTCGGGTTTGGGCCCGTCGGCCCAATGTATGGCTGACGCAGGAAACCCTGGCCTTGATCGGCACCGTAAGCGACCACGACATCACGCTCGATATCGGCCAGGTAGATGCCGGCAATCCAACGAACCGCAGCTGTATCGTCCGAGGTCAGACGCAACTCAAAGCTGATGTCTTCCTGATTGCGCTCCTGATACTGGTAGCCGTCACATGCGGTCGGCGTGTAAGGCCCGTAGACACCGGTAAAGTCGGTCGCCGGGCTGGAGGGCAACACGCCGAACGGCGCAAAGAAAGGTCCGAAGAGATCGTCCCGACCGGCGCCTCCAAGATCCGTTGGCAGATTATTCAAGGTTGCCCGATCGGACTGGCAGGCCGGTGTCGCCTCATAGCCGTAGAACGACGCACTTGTGCCATCGGACAGCAGGTACTCCTCGAGGTTGTTGTACGCAAGGATCGCCGTCACAGAGGTGCCGTCATTCAGATCCCAATCGGCCTTTACTGAGAAATCCTGCGTTTCCTGCTCATTCTCGCCAGGTACGTTGAACGAGAAGATGGTGTTGATGTCGTTCACATCCGCGAAATACGCCGGCTGGTTGAAGTTGGCCTCGAACGCGGGAATACCGAACACAGCGTTGAAGTTAATCGCGCCACCTTCGACCTTGCTGGCGCCGCCTCGGAAGTCCAACGAGAAGTTATCACTAACGTCCCAGTTGAGGCGGCCCTTAAACGAGGTGTCTTCAAGGAAGTCGACGGAGTCGTCTGTACCGAGGAAAACGTTCTCGTAGAAACCATCAGTTGTCCGGTAACTCAAACCCAAGCGGCCCGTTACGGAGTCGCCCAAGGGGCCGCTCACCACCGCATTCAGGCGTTGTGAGTTGTTGTTGCCAAAGCCACCGGTGACCTGGCCTTCAAACACGTCGCTGGGCGCCTTGGTGGTCACCAGAATCGCGCCGGAGACCGCATTGCGACCATACAAGGCACCTTGCGGGCCTTTGAGCACCTCAATCTGCGCGACATCGAGCAACTCTTCGTTAAATGCATTCGGGTTGGTGATCAGCACGCCGTCGACGACGTAAGCAAATGTCGATTCCGCGTCACGCGTTGAGACAATGCCGCGAATGCTGACCTGGGTGTCACCGACATTCGCCGTATCCACTATCGTCACATTGGGAATCAAGCTGATGAAATCTGCCGGGCGCTCGATGCCGGCACTCTCGATTTGCTCGGTCGTGATCGCGGTAACGGAGATCGGCACATCCTGCAGACTTTCCGTGCGCTTCCGTGCGGTAACGACGATTTCTTCCAGTGCCTGCTGCGCCAGCGCAGAACCTGGTACGGCGAGCGCCATGACGGCAGCCAGTCCTGCACGCCCGCAGGCTGCACGAACGGCACGTTGCAAAATACTCGATTTCATTGAGAACCCCTTAAAACCCTGAAACGCACCACGGCGGAGCCGCAGCAAACTAGCGCACCATGACGGCGCTGGCTCGATAAATTTTAAGCGAAATTAAAAAAATTCGCCGCGTCTAACTTTTGAGCCAGCGTCGAAGCATACATTCGTCCATTTAGTTAGACAAGGGTTCGCCCGGGCGGGCCAATAATGCGGCAAGTTCTTTGACGAACTTGACACAAACCATCGCGGTCATGTCTTGCCAGTCTCGCGCGGGGTTGTATTCGACGATATCGGCACCTACCACCCTGCCCTCGACACGGGCCAGAATGTCGAGAATGTCATTGCAGCTCATGCCGCCCGGCTCATGATGGGAAATACCCGGTGCAAACGCCGGATCCAAGGCGTCAATGTCGATACTGATATAGACGGGGCGCTTGAAGCTGAAGTCAACGTCGGCCGGGTTGAAGCCGCGCCAGGTATGGCACTCAACGCCGTAGCGGTCAATCATCTGCCGTTGACCTTCAGTCAGCGTGCGTACGCCGATCTGCACCAACCTGCCGGCAAAACCCTGCTCAACGATGCGTGCAAAAGGGCTGGCATGCGAATAGGGATTGCCCTGGAAATCCTCGTAGATGTCACTATGCGCGTCGAAGTGCAAGATATCGACGGGCCCGTATGCGGCGTGCATCGCAGCAACCAACGCGTGCGTCACACTATGATCGCCACCGAGCGTCAGCGGTGCCAGGCCTTCGCTGATCAGCGACAACACCGGCGCGGTCAGGCCCATTACGCCTGCGGGCGTGTCGTCAAGTACAACGTCACCGCGATCCACCAGCACGTCCGGCAATGACAGATCGAGGCCGCTTTCACTCGTGAGGTTACTCGCGCCGTTGAACATTGCGCGACGAATCGCGTCAGGCGCGCTGGCACAGCCGCGCATGAAACTGGAGTTCGTATCGTGTGGTGCGCCGATCAGGGCAATGGTGGTCATGTCGGATCTCTCGCAGTTACGAACTGAGTCTACAGGGTCCGCACGTGAAAGCGCTCGTGTCATGCAGCCGCTGTCGCGGCCGCATTGTCTGGTAACCAGATCGCAACGGCCAGCCCGCCGCCCTTGCGATTTCTCAGGGAGATTCTGCCCTGGTGGGCGTCGATGATCTCACGACATAAGGACAAACCCAGGCCTGACCCCGACTTCTTGGTGCTGTAGAAGGGCAACAATGCGCTTGCCAGCGCCTCATCACTCATGCCGCGGCCACGATCGCGCAACGTGAGTTGCCAACCCAATCCCGCGCGCACGACCTCAAGCTCAATGTCCTCGGGCGCCGACTCCGACTCGATCGCATTCTTGTAAAGGTTAATGACGACCTGCTCGAGCTGCTGCTCATCAAACCGTGCCCTGGCCGCCGGCCCGATCGGCTCGTAATTGAACGGATGCAGCCCACTGAGGCGCGCGAGAAAGTCATCCCAGCAATGAACGGTGATGTTCGGTAGCGGCAGCTTTGCAAAACGAGAGTAACCCTCGATGAATCCCTTCAGATGTGCACTGCGCGTTTCGATCGTATTCAGAACAGCGGGCACCTTCTCCTGCTGGTCCCGCTCCAGCATGAGCTGCGCGGAATGTGCAAGCGATGAGATGGGAGCCAACGAGTTGTTGAGCTCATGGCCAATCAGCCGAATGACCTTCTTCCAGGTGGCCACCTCCTGTCGATTCAACTCATGCGTGAGCTGCTTGAGCAAGTACAATCGGTGACGCCTTGCATTCAGTGTGAACTCGCTGCACGACAAGTGGTATCGCTCGGCATCGGCGGATGACTCAACTGTGACCATCGCATCAACGCCATCGGCGAGCGCTTTGCGCAGTGACTCAGGCTGACTCAGTGCGACGTCGGCAATGAATTTGCGGCCGGCGAACCGCTTGCCCTGCTCGAACAGTGTTCGCGCCGCACTGTTTGCATAGATCACATGGTCGTTGTCGTTACACAGCACTAGGGCCAGCGGCGACGCCTGCAGCACAGTGTCCAGCATCAGCTCGCGTTGATGCAGATTCTGCCGCTCGTCGCGCAATGTCGCGACCATTTGATTGTAGGCATCAACCAGGCGTCCCACGTCGTCGGTGCGATCGTTGGCAATGGTCGCACTAAAGTCTGCATCGCGCAGACTCTCCGCACTATCCACCAGCGCACGGATACGCAGCCGTGACGGCGCCAACATGCGGTTAATGCCAACGCTCAGCAAGACAAGGCCTGCGACACTGGCGAGCGCGACACCCAGCACGCGGCTCGCCGTGATCTCCGACAACCACAAAGCCATCCAGAGACAGCCCGCGAACACCGCGCCGGCGCCGAGCAATAGCCGTCCCTCGATCGAGTGTAACGCTGCTTTAGTGGTTTTCGTCTTGCTCATGCAAGCCGTACTTTACCATCCGCCGATACAAAGACTGGCGCGAAAGACCAAGTGCTCTGGCCGCACGCGCGACGACATGGTCGTGCTGTTGCAACGCTTGACGGATATCCTCTGCGTTAGGTTCCACCGCATGAGTCGGCGGCTGGTCCGATTCCAGCCCTAACTCGCCAAGATCAATGAGATCACCGTTAGCAAGCACGCTCGCCCTGGCCATCAGGTTTTGCAATTCGCGCACGTTGCCCGGCCATGCCTGTTGCTCCAGCGCATGCCTTGCTCGTGGGGTCAGCTTTTGGGCCGTGCCAAGGAATGCGCTTGCGAGCGGCGCAATGTCACTTGTGCGATCGGCCAAAGGCGGCACTTTCAATTCAATAACGTTGAGGCGGTAGTACAAGTCCTCGCGGAATGTTCCTGCCGATATCATGGCATGCAGGTCGGCATTCGTCGCACTAATCACGCGCACCCTCGAACGTCGTGTCGTCGAGCTGCCGAGTCGCTCAAATTCGCCACTTTGAAGCACCCGCAACAGGCGGTTTTGTCCGGCAGCCGACAGATTGCCGATTTCATCCAGAAACAGCGTGCCACCGTCCGCAGCCTCGAAGCGTCCGATGCGGGTCTTCGTAAGTCCCGTATAGGCACCCGGTTCTGCACCGAACAGCTCAGCTTCGAGCAACTCACCTGGCAATGCCCCGGCGTTGACGCGAATAAACGGGCCGCCAGCCACTGCTGAGTTTGCCTGGACGATCTCCGCCAGCTTCTCCTTCCCCGAACCATTCGGCCCGGTGATCAGTACTGCGACATCAGACTTCGCCACGCGACATGCCAAACTGATGACATCGTGCATCGCGCCACTCTGATAGACCGTGCCACACAGATCGTAGTCTTCTTCTAACGCGTTTCGTGATGCATCGCGCTCTGCCTGCAGCTCCCTGCCGCGACGTCGGGCCGCATTCAGCTCGAGCAAGTTTCGGGTTGTGGTGATGAGTCTGTTGTCATCCCACGGCTTACCCAGGTAATCCGCAGCGCCGCTTTTCACCAGTTCGACGGCCGTCTCGAGGCTCGTCCAGGCCGTCAGTAGAATCACTGGCAGATCTGGCCAGCCGTCGCGTATCTTCTCAAACAACTCGACACCTTCCGCGCCGGACGTCTTCTCCTCGGCAAAATTCATATCCTGAATAACGAGATCCACGGCGTGCGATGCCAGCGTGTCCATACCTTCGCGAGGCGTAGCTGCCGTCAACACATCGATGTCATGCAGCTCCAGCAACACCTGAAGCGCGACGCGTATACCTTCGTTGTCGTCGATAACCAGTACCGATGCCATCAGATCCAGCCCTTTTCCTACACGTTACGCGTCGCGATCGCAGGATCAATCGTCGCCGCATTGCGCGCTGGCCCCAGTGTGGCCAGCAATCCGATAAACCACAACCCGACCGCAACCAACGGCAGGAATATGGCGTCGAGCTTCGGCATATTGTATTCGCTAACCAGGAAGTGATTGACCACGAAGGACAACACCAGACCCAACGCGATGCCGCCAGAGGTAATCAGCCAATTTTCCACGAGGAAGTAGCGAAGGATATGATAACGGCGTGCACCGATGGCGCGCCGCGTGCCGATCTGACGCCGCCGCTGTGCCACACTGAAACTCGCCAGGCCGATAATGCCCAAAGACGTTATCAGGACGACCAATAACATCACGATGCTCAGCATCCGGTTCATGGCGATGTCCCGTGCATAGGTATTGGCAATCGTCTCGAGGTGCGTTCGCGTACGCGCAACCAGACGATCCGGGTCGATATCCACCAGCGCCTGTTCGATCACAGGCACCAGTGCTTCCCGTCGCGCCGGGTCAACCCGAATAACGTATTGATAGTTACCCTCGACGAACGGCATCAGTGCCGTGTCGTAGAAGTTACCCCAGTTGTACCAGGGTCGTGACAGCATTCGCATTGTGCCAATGACTTCAATGCCTCTTCCCGTGCCTGTATAGATGAACCGACCCAGCGGATCTTCGTCACCAAAGAACTCTTTGGCGGCCGAATCCGACAGGATGGTCACAGCGGGCACAGCCCCTTCATCGGGGTCATAGATGATTTCCTCATCGCGAAACCAGCGCCCGCGCGTGATCTCGAGGCCGAGCGTTTCCAGCACATTCATATCACCCTCGTAATACGCAACGCCCACGGTTGGCGACCGAGGCTCTTCGGAAAGGTGATACGTCGAGCTACTGCCACTATTGCTCAACGGCATGGTGCTAATCTTCGCAACACGCTCGACACCATCGATCGCTTCGAGCACGCGAATGTCTTGTTCCGTCACCGAACGCACATCAACATCACCGCCGACTGATATTACATGCGCGACGATGAGCGCTTCCTCATCGATCCCGAGCGGTTGGCGCATCGTCTCAGCGCGATCGAGAATGATGAATACCGAATTGATGACCACTGCCATTGTGAGCGCAATTTGCAGCGCAATCAGCAAGGCACCGGTGCGGTTACGAAGCAGCGTACTGAGTATTGGTCTGAATTCCATGATGAGCTCCGTGCTATTGCGTCTTGAGATGAATGGCGGGCTGAATGTGACTGATTCGCCACGTCGGATACAGGCCGGCTATCAGCGCAGCAACGATCGCTAGCATTACCGCAGTCAGCACCATGAATGGGTCCAGTCGGGCAAGATACTCGTAATCGTCGTACCAACTGCGCACAGCAATCAGTCCAATCCAGGCCAGGCCGAGCCCAACGATGCCGCCTGCGACACCAATTAGAAGCACCTCGACAGCGTGTTGCTGAATAACGTCTCGCCGGCTCGCCCCCAGCGCTCGGCGCACGCCGACCAGCGGCGCACGGTTGATGAACTTTGCAAGCATCAAGCCCACGGTATTCAACAAACAAATCACCAGGAACATCATCGATAATACGACCAGCAATGCATTGTCAGCGCTCACAACGCGACGGAAATCGAGCCATTGCATGATGTCGTTCAGGCGGTTGTCCAGAGGACGCTGGAAGCGGCCGAGCTCGCGTTGCTCAAGTGCATGGCCATCGATGAATGACTGAAACTCCGCCTTCTGCTCAGCATCGTCCAGCTGTACCCAGTGTTGTAGCCAGACACATTCACTCTGCAGAAATTGTGCGTAGGACTCGATAATTTCCGGCTTCCAGCAGTTAGTGTTCCCGTGCGCCTGATACTCCAGCTGAATTGGCACCTGAAACGGCACGAATAACTGCTCCGCATCGGAGAACCCACCGTTGTTCAAATCATAGAACTTGGGCACGGGGCGCCAGTTGTCAATCACGCCGACAATTCGGAACACCTCATCGTCAAGGTTGATCGTGCGACCGACCGAGTCTTCGCCGCCAAACCATTTATTGTTGGTCTCGCGGCCAATCACAGCAACACGATCTGCACGTTCATCCGCCTGTCGATCCCAGCCACTGCCATACAGAAACGGCACATCGAACATCGCAAAGAAGTCTCCGTAAGTGGCACGCGCACCGATGCGCTCAGGTCGGGATCCAGATGTATCGAGTCGGGCAGCGAAGCCGCGATGCATCATTGTTGCCTGATACGTGGGAATGTCAGATGCCATGAGCGCCATCGCATCAGGATAGGTCAGCAGCGGTGGTGGCGCACCGCCGTCGCGATCATAGTACGGCTCGTCCGGCGACCAGGTATCGAGCTGTACGGCGAAGACCCGTTCCGACTTAGCAGGCAGTGGATTTGAAGACATGACGTAATAGAGCGTCAACGTTGTCATCGACACACCGATGCCCAGCGCAATCGCACCGATCATCAAACAAGTCAATAGCGGGTTACGTCGAATGCTGATCCACGCGAGGCGAAAATAGTAGGCAGTCATGAATCGCTCCTAGGCTACGTCGCGAACAGTGTCATCACCGGTATCTGGCGGCGGATCCAATGGCTGGAAGTCCGAAACCTGACCATCCAGCAGATGGATGTTTCGACCCGCACGTCGAGCAAGCTCCGGATCATGCGTGACCATGATGATGGTCGTGCCGAGATCATTGATGCCCTCCAGCAGTTCCATTACCTGCCGCGCCATCAGCGAATCCAGATTACCCGTAGGTTCGTCCGCAAGCAGAAGCCGGGGCTCGCCAGCTAGTGCACGGGCAATAGCAACTCGTTGTTGCTGGCCGCCCGACAACTGTGACGGCAGATGATTCTTGCGCGACGTCAATCCGACCACGTCGAGCGCCGCCATGATACGAGATTTGCGCTCAGCCGCCGGTAGCCGGCGATAGCGCAATGGCACATCAATGTTATCGACGATGTTCAGATCAGGAATCAGGTTGAAGCCCTGAAAAATGAATCCAATCTTCTCGTTACGGATGCGAGATCGCTGGTTATCGTTCAGTGCCGATACGTCGTCCCCGTCCAGTACATAGCGCCCTTTCGAGGGAGACTCTAGTAACCCGGCAATATTCAGGAATGTCGTTTTCCCGGACCCAGACGGGCCCGTCACGGCGACAAACTCACCGTCGCTGACATCCAGTGACAGATTTCGAAGTGCGTGCGTCTCAATGAGACCCGCCGCATAGATCTTGCTAACTTCTTCCATCTTCAGCATCTTGGCATTCCCTCTGTTGTGCAATCTTGTTAGTCGGTGATTAGGATTTCTTCGGCTGATTCGAATCCGTCGGTTGCGGAGACGATCACCTGGTCGCCTTCACCTAATCCGTCCAGCACTTGAATCATGGTGGCGCTAGCGGCGCCAGTCTGAATGGGCGTGCGCACGGCAAAGTCTCCGTCAATCCGATAGGCAGCCCTGCCGCCGTCGCTGTTATAGAACGGCCCACGCGGCAACAGTAGCGCGTCAGCCACGGTCTCCAATTCAATTCGCCCCGTCAGCCGCTGATTCTGCCGCAGCCCTGCCGGCTGCTGATCAGCAAACCGCAGTCTCGTTGCAACCGTGTTGTTCTCGACCTCGGGAGAAATCGCTGAGATCAGCGCAGGAAAGCGTTGCCCGGAATAACTAATTTCGGCGGGCATGCCGACACTGACATCGTCGGCGTAGGTCTGCGCCAATGGCACCTCCAGCTCAAGGCGTGACAGGTCAACTACACTGAGTAGCGCTGCGTCCGCGGTGACGGCAGCTTTGTCATCGACCAGTAGATTGCCGACAACACCGGCCACGGGAGAGCGAACGCTCAGCGCGTCCATCTGACGACCGAGCTCCTGAACACGCAGTTGCTGCTGTTCGACTTCCAACGCTTGCGTGCGTTCTTCAAACGCCTGACGTTCTCTAAACAAACGTGCATCAGCCTGTTTGTGGGCGAACGCGAGCTCTGCTTTGGCCAGATCGTCGATCGCTTTCTCCAGATCTTGCCGTGAGATGACTTGATACTCCCAAGACGCCTCAGCGCGTCGCAGCTCGCGCTCCGCGGTCGTCACGTCTACCCGCGCAAGGTCGCTGGCCTGCTGGTTCTCCAGGTCCTCTTGACGTCCGCGAATCCGCTCTCGCTCAGCTGCGATTTCCTGCGAGACAAGCAAAGATTGCGCTTGAGCCAACGAGTTCTTCAGTTCCGGACTATCGATCACCGCCAGCACCTGACCCTCGACGACTGAGTCGCCGGGATTGACGAGAACACTGACCCGGCCTGCCGAAGGCGCAAACACCGTGGGCTTGATCGCCGCTACAATAACTCCCTGGATGGCAAGATCTCGAACAAACTCGCCGCGTGTGACACTGGCGATACGCAGCCTGTCTCGACTGACACTGCTGTCGGCGCGCATATAGGTCGACGCCGCACTGATCAGCCACCAGCCCAGGGCAACGATCACGATGATCAGCGCTCCCCAAACTGCGCGGCGACGGCCGGTTGGCTGCTCGACCACACGATCCTGCCCAGCTGTATCGCGCATTTGCACGGGAGTCGCGGCGTCCTTCACTGGCTGCAGCGTCATTAGCGCTGAATCGCCGAGATCAGAACGCGGTTCAATTTGCATGGGGCGGCGACAACCGTCCCGTCTGCCATGGCGACGCGGTCCGCCACTGCAGTCTCTGTTTGTGCCGAGCGCTTAAGCATCGTCGCGATGCCGATATCTGCCGCGACAATAACGATACCGATAACCAGCGCCACCCAGCGTGCTTGCGTTTTGACCGTCATGATCTTTGCTCCTGTGTTCATGTATTAGCTGTAGCAAGCACCGTGCCAATTTTCGAAATTGCATTAAGCCACTGTTTTTGTTTGCTTTTGTAATCTCCTATGCGGCGTTTATGCGGACAGTTGTGTCCGCGAACTCAACAGGCGGACACTTTTGCGGACACTTGTGGTCAACGTGTGTAGCCTTTGCGGACTAATACTGAATGGCGGGCTGCGTTAAACTTGCGAGACGGAAGGGGCCGTCCGGTCGACCAAGGTATCCATGAAGAAGAACACACAGAGTATTTCGCTGGCACTTGGCAGTGGCGGCGCGCGAGGACTGGCGCATATCGGTGTTATTCGGCGCCTCAAGGAGGCCGGTTACACGATCGACTACATCGCCGGTACCTCAATCGGCTCGCTGATCGGCGGGATCTATGCCGCCGGCCAACTCGATACCTACGAGACGTGGGCCAAAGAGCTCAGCCGTCGTGACATGTTGCGATTGATGGATTTCTCGTTCACACGTGGCGCCATCATCAAAGGCGATAAGGTCATTGATGCGATATGCGAGTTGATTGGTGACCAGAATATCGAAGAGCTGCCCATTGGATTTACGGCCGTTGCTACGGATATTCTCGAACAAAACGAAGTCTGGATCAGCCGTGGCTCGTTATTCGACGCAATCCGCGCATCAACAGCGATCCCCACTCTGATGTCACCCATGAAGCGCGGCAATCAATTGCTGGCAGACGGTGGGCTTGTGAACCCCATACCCATTGCACCGACATTCAATCATGGCGATTCTCTGACCGTCGCCGTTGACCTGAACGGGCCGCGCGAAGGACTACATTCCAATTCCAATGACGACGAAACAACGCCCGACAACGTGGACGACAAACCCCAGAATCGCTACACCAAAGCGATTGCGGATTTTGTTGACCGACTACGACCGAGCCGCGAGGATTCGCCAACCGATCCGATGCCCGGCTTCTTGCAAATGACCACGCAGACGATTGAGATCATGCAGAACGGTATTGCACGCCTTAAGCTCGCGGCTTACAAGCCTGATATGACGATATCAATGCCGCGGGATCTGGCGCAGTTTTGGGAGTTTGATCGCGCTGAAGAGCTGATCGAATTCGGCTACCAACGCGCTGATCAGACGATCAGTCAGTTTAAGCGACTAGAAGACGACCACGAGTCCTAAAGAAACCCTCGGATGACGCATCCAGCATGCGCATCCGCCACGAATACGGAACATGAAATTGCAACGCGGAACTTGGCTATGAGAATCATCTTGGGGATCCTGCTCTTCTACGGCCGATTTGGGCCGAGCTTTACTAGCCTCGGCTACCTGTCTCGCAAGCTATTCTGGGGCAATGGCCAGCACTCGTTGCACAATCAACACGTGTTGATCACGGGCGCGAGTGGCGGCATCGGTGCCGCGGTCGTATCCGGCTGCCTCAAAGCCGGCGCTGATGTGACAGCCGTCGCGCGCAGCGCTGACAAGCTTGCGGCCATGAATGCGGCAATGCCCGACACAGCGAATACCATCGTTGCAGATCTCGCGGAGCTCGACGATATCAAGCAAATTGTCAGCGCGCTCAAAGCGCGTGGTACGAAGATCGATATCCTTGTGAATAACGTTGGCGTCATGCTGCACAAGTTCGCCCAGAACAGTGACGCTATTGACAGTCAGTTCGCAACTAATCTTCTGAACCAGTATGCACTGACCGAAGCACTCGTCGCTGAAGACCTGCTGGCGGACAATGCCGCTGTCATCACAGTTGCGTCCGGCGGCATGTACATGGCACCGCTGGTGATTGCGGGTCTGAATGCCGACGAAGACAGCAGCCATGACGGTACCCGCGCCTATGCGATACAAAAACGCGCACAGGTTGCGCTGACTCAGCACTGGCAAGCCACGTATGGCGATCGCGCATCGTTCTATGTGATGCACCCCGGTTGGGTGGACACCGCTGGTGTTCGCGAATCATTGCCAACATTTCGGAAGCTGCTGGCACCGATTCTACGAAATGCCGAACAAGGCGCCGATACGATCGTCTGGCTCGCCAAGACGCGGCCATCACAAAACGGCGCGCCAGGTATTTGGTTTGATCGCAAGTCCCGCAAAGTCCATGCCTACGGCTTCACCCGTGAGCGCTCGGCAGAGGTCAGCGACTTGCTGACGCATCTCCGGCGGTATCTACCATGATGCGGCGGATCGCAACACTATGCTGGTATCTGTCGGGCGTCCTTGCGGTGACGACTGGTGCGGCCTATGGCCAAGACGACACCGTCTCAGTAACGACTCGCAATATTGAGGATGTTCTGATCGAGGTGAGCTACGACACTCCGGCGAGTGTCATTAGCTTGAATAACAGTCAGCTATCCAGCGAGATAAGCGCTCCCGTTGCCAAGATACACGCGGATGTGGGTGACGTGGTCGCCGCTGGTGCGTTGCTCGTGAGCCTCGACGACACGGACGCACGGCTTTCGGTTCGCCAGGCGCGAGCTAACCTGGCGCGCACAGATGCAGAGGTCGTCTTGGCGCAGGCGCGACTCGACCGTGGCAGACAATTGGCCGACGAGAACTTCCTGTCCGTGGATGAGCTGGCGGCGCTCAACACCGAGGTAGCCATGCTGAAAGCCCGCGCCAGCGCCGAGCGAGTCAGCATCGAGATCGCCGAAGAGCAACTCAGTGACACGCGTATCGTGGCACCATTCGCAGGCGTCGTGAGCGCACGGCAAGCTCAGCTCGGCTCACTGGTTCAGGCCGGTGGTCCCGTGATGGCGTTAGTCCAACTGGATGCGATCGAACTGGTGACCCGGGTCAGCGCCCGGCAAGGTCAAGCATTAATGGCAGGCAATGATCCTGTGTTTGTTGCCGGTCGCAATAGCTGGCCTGCCAGCGCGTTGCGTGCTTCGCCCATTCTTGACGCGCAAAACCGGTTGCAAGAAGTCCGGCTCGCCTTTGATGGCGATCCGCCGATGGTTGGACTGACCGGCAGATTGCGTTGGCGCAGCGCAGCAAGGTTCGTGCCGGTCGAGTACATTCAACAACGCGGTACGCAACTGGGCATCTTCGTCGTAGAGGGGGCTATCGCGAGATTTGTTGGCCTGCCTTTCGCTATCGAGGGGCAGCCTGCCGAAGTCGAGCTTCCGCCTGACGCCGTCATTGTCGAGCGTGGTCGTGAGAAGCTCACCGATGGAAGCCCGATTCGCATCGTCGCCCAATGAAACTCTACAGGACACTGCTGACCAATCACCCGCTGGTCAATATCCTGTTCGCGGTTGTGGTCTTGATGGGCGTGCTCTCGTTCATGACCATGCCGCGGGAACAGGACCCGGAAATCAGTTTCAATTGGCTGCAAGTGACAACCATACTGCCAGGGGCATCTGCCGAGGACGTGGAGGATCTTGTCACAGCGCCGCTCGAAGACGCGATTCGCACGGTACAGGACCTGCGCTTCGTCAACAGTCGATCCAGTGAAGGGTTATCGAACATTCTGATTCGCCTGGAAGATCTCGAAGAGCGACTCGTCGACAAGCGCATCAATGACCTTCGCCGCGAGATACAGGCGAAAGCCAACGATGAGCTTCCGGACGAGGCCGAAGAGCCGGACATCATCGAATTGAACACCTCGTCAGGGTTCCCTACGGCACTCGTGTTGGTCGCCGGCCAGGCCGATGACGAATCATTACGTCGTAACGCGCGTCGTATTCAACTTGCCATCGAGCGCCTGCCAGGCGTCGATCGGGTAACGGCATTCGGCCTGCACCAACCGGAAATTCTGGTCAGCTTCGACCCTCAGGCGCTTGCCGCGCGTGGGCTTACCGCCTTGGACGTTGCAGACCCGCTCCGCGCAGGTTTCCGTGATACCGCAGCTGGGACGGTTGATGTTGGCTCCGGCTCCTGGCTAATTCGAGTCGATGAGGCTTCCGACGCGCCTCAGGAAATCGCCGAACTTGAGCTGAGTATCCCAGGTGCCTCGCAAACCGTTCGGCTGGGTGATATCGCTGACGTGCAGCGTGCGCGAAAGGAGCCCGAACAACTGGTACGTTTCAATGGGCGCCCGGCCGTCTCCCTCGCGGTCACTAAGGTGGCCTACACCAACACGCTGCAGTTGATCGACGATGTAGAACGCTTTGTCGCAGAAACCGATCGTATTCTCGATGAGCGCGGCATTGACGTGCTTGTGGCCGATGACCAGACACTACAAACTCGCCAGGCACTGAGTGTAATGGAGACCAACTCGATCCTTGGCCTGATATTGGTGCTCCTTGTGTGTTGGGCGTTTCTTGGCATCAAGATTGCGTCGATGGTAACGCTCGGCATCGTGTTCTCGATCACGGGGACCTTCTGGTTGCTGAACGTGACCGGCAACACAATGAACGTCTCAGTGCTACTCGGCATCGTCATCGTATTGGGCATGCTGGTCGACGATGCCGTGGTCGTCGTCGAGTCGATCTACTATCGACTGCAACGCGGCGTGGAGCCAGTGCGCGCAGCGATAGAATCCATGCAAGAGGTGGGCAAACCGGTCGCTGCCGCCGTACTCACCACCATCTGCGCGTTTTTGCCATTGATGTTGCTGCCGGGCATTGTCGGCAAGTTCATGTTCATTATACCGTTCGTCGTGACGGTTGGCCTTTTGATCAGTCTCGTCGAAGCGTTCTGGATACTGCCCTCGCATGTCGTCGGACTCGGTCCAGATGCCGCGGGCTCCGGCGCCGAACACTCACGTCGCGCAAAGATCACCGCCAAGGTACGACTGCGCTATGCGCGTATGCTCGTCTGGACAATACGGCGACCTGTCCGAACCGCCTTGGCAGGGGGCACCGTCGTCATGGTTGCCGCCTTTCTGGTTGGCAGCGGCCAGATCCGTAACGAGTTTTTCACGTTCGACCCGCTGCGCATTTTCTACGTCCACCTGCAGATGCCACCCGATGCGCGTATCGAAGAAACACTGGCAACGACCGAACGTGTCGAACGTATTGTCAAGAACACGCTTGTCACAGAAGAAACTCGCGCGGTCACCGTACAAGCCGGCATTCAATTCACCGAAACCGAGGTCTTGCTTGGCGACCAATACGCGCAGATTCAGGTGTCGCTGAATGGCGCGAGACCAGATGATCGAAGCGTCGCCGACATCGTCGATTTACTACGCGAGCGAGTTGCTGGCCTGCCAACCGCCGCGGAGATATCGTTTCTGGAAATCAGCGGTGGGCCGCCACGCATGTCGCCCATCAACGTCAAGGTCCGGGGTGATGATTTCGACGTCATCAGCCAGGCAGCGGATCGCGTTGTCGACATCGTTAGCGGCATTGACGGGGCGACCGACGTACGCAAGAACGAGGTACTGGGGCGACGACAGCTGATCATCGACATGGACGAGGCTGCAATCGTTTCGTTGGGACTGATGCCGGCCGACATTGTGCGCCTATTGCGTCTTCACACGGATGGTGAAATCGTCGCAACGCTTCGCGCCGCTGGCGAAAAAGTCGAGATGCGCGTGCGCGGACAGACCGTTTCTATCGACAATGTCGATGCCATACTGGATGTGCCAATTGCTTTGCCGGACGGCAGCCAGACCACACTGAGACCTCTGGTACGGTATAGAATTGACCGCGGCCGTGGCGTCATTCAGCGATTTAACTTTCGCCGCACCACCCAGGTCATCGCTGAGCTTGAGCCCGGCACCACCGACACCGTCCAGGCGAACGCCCAAGTCGAAGCCGCATGGCGAGAGGTTGCCGCAGAGTTTCCGCAGATTGATCTTGAATTCGAGGGCGCTCTGGATGACATTCAGGAGAGCCTGAATGCGTTCGGCCCACTCGGCCTGCTCGGCATCGGGCTCATCTATCTCGTGCTGGCATCGCAATTCCGCAGCTATTACCAGCCTCTGTTGATCCTGCTCACCGTGCCCATGTGTCTTACGGGTGTCATCATTGGGCTTGCGATCACCGGTAATCCGTTGAGCCTGTATACGATCTATGGTGCCGTTGCCCTGATCGGCATCGCCGTCAATTCCGCGATCGTACTGATTGACGCGGCCAACGCTCGAATCGCCGCCGGCATGCGTCCATTACACGCGACCGTTTATGCTGCGCGCAGACGCGTCATCCCGATCCTGATGACGACGTCAACCACGATTGCTGGCCTGTTCTCACTGGCAGTCGGGCTCGGCGGCAAGTCGCTGTTGTGGGGGCCAGTTGCCACAAGCATCGTCTCTGGCCTGATCGTCGCTACCGTGCTGACGCTGTTCATGGTGCCAATGTTGTACCGGCTCGCCATGCGCGGCAAGGGTGTCGCCAACCCGACCTAATCGATAACCTCAATCTGGTCGCCGACGTTTACGCGCCCTGTCACGACAGGGATCAGGTTCACGCCGAAGTAGATCTTCTGCGTTTCATCCATCTTGCGATAGCTGCGCAGCGTCTCGAGGGGCTCACGGTTGGCATCGCGGATGCCGGAACCCGGGTCAACCGTCGTAAAAATGCACCGGGCACATGGTGATCCGACACGAAACGTTGCCTCCCCGATACGTATCATCTGCCATTCGTCTTCGAGGAAGGGTTGCGCGACGCGCGCGACAATATTGGGGCGAAAGTGACGCATCGAGACAGGCATGTCGAGGCGCTCATTGAGGTCAGCCAACGACCCGCTACCAATCAAGAGTAGCGGATAGCCATCCGCCCAACTCACTTCATCCCCGTCCGCATATCGTCGCTCTGGCGATAACCAGCGATGCTGATCGTCACGCTGATACACGAGCCGCACAGAATGGCCAATGCGCTCACTCAACCATTCGGCCGCGTCATCCCCCGCGTCGCTGGCCTCGCAGGTGTCTTTCCAAACCCTAACCGTGACGATCGTGGACATCGCATCAGGTCTGGGCACCCTTAACGTATCTGCACCAAGCCGCAATACGATGCCCTGCTGCTCTTCTTCCAGACTTATGCGCACAAGCTGCGGATAGCGCCGACCGGTGAGAAAAAGGCCCGATACCTGATCCACCAGCATCCAGCGGCGATCACCGCGAAAACCCCGTCGCTCAGTCGCAGCGCTGGCCACAGAAACCGGCGCCATCGACTTGACCGGGTATCGCAACAGCTCCATCACATCAAACATGCACTCATCCGCAATAAGTTAAACCGGCCAAGACGCACGGCTCTGACTTCCATTGCCGTTACAAGCCACTAAAGATTCTCTCCCGATCGCCGCTATACAGAGCACCAGGGTAATGGAGCGGGAGTTCGACTCGCACGAGCAAGGACACCGGCATTCTGGACGATGAAACGCATGGACGCAAAGCACGTCACAACCCGCGCATCCAGCCAGCGCTGCAACGTATGTCGCCTTGCAACGGTGTCGAGGGCGTGCGCAGGCTGCTGTGCCTTAACCGCACGCGCCGATCAATCGCTGAAGGTCGCGGGCGTCCATGATCGTTCGACATTTGTGGCTGTCACCGCTGCCCCATTCGTGCGGCTGTTGCTGGAACAGCGCAAGCAGCCATTCCGCCTTGGGCTAGCTAAACACGGTTCTTGCGATCTACGCGACGCGCTATGACGAAGTTAACCCGCACAAGACGCGATATCAGCCTGCAAACACAGCTGACGTTGATGGCAGTTGGCCTTATTGCCATTACGACGCTAACCACGGGCTACTTCACCGTCGCGGCAACCCTGCGTAATGCCAGCGACCAGGCAGCATCCTCGGCTTTGGTGTTTGCCGAGGCGGTGAGCCGGTCTGCTGACTTCGGCCTGCACACCCAAAACCCCTCGGAACTTGCCAAAGCCGCCGCATTCCTTGATGACGTCCCTATCGTCGCCGGCATCGAGATTCGCAACACCAAAGGCCGCAATATCTACCGGGAAATGTTCAGGCCGGTGTCGAAAGAGCGCCTGGCAGCAGCGCAGACCAACATTCGCAAAGCACAGATTTCCGTATTCGGCACTGCCGATGTCTACCGGATCATTACGCCGGTCTACACCCGGAATGGCGGCGATCCATTCGCTGACAGCGAACCCCAGGCGCCCCCCCCGGCGGCCAGTGCAGCCGGCCAGGATGGCGCACTGCTGGGCACGGTTGAGACGATCATCGACCTCAGTGTCGTGCAGAATGGCCTGCGCGTAAGCGTCATCTTTACACTGGTATCCAGCGCGCTGGTCGGCTTGATCGGCTGCGTCTTCGCGTTCTGGCTGTCCGGTCGAATCCTGCGACCCGTCTACGAGGTACTGGCCGGATTGAAGAACGTCGCTGAGGGTAACTTCTCGCACAAAATCCCGGTCACGGTCGGCGGTGAGTTGAGGCGCCTGATCGATGGCTTCAACGTCATGGTGGATGGTCTGCGTCATTACCGTCGAGAAACCGTGCGCGCCCGTGAAGCATTGGAACAACGTGTCAATGAGCGCACCCGGGAGTTGCTCAACGAGAAGGAACGCGCGGAAGCCGCCAATCGTACCAAGAGTGAGTTTCTGGCCAGAATGAGTCACGAGATTCGCACACCGATGAATGGCGTGCTCGGTATGACTGAATTGCTGCTTTCGTCGCCGCTTGCCGAGACTGACCGGCGCTATGCGCAAACGATTCAGGACTCTGGCGCTGCACTGCTCAACATCATTAACGATATTCTCGACTTCTCAAAGATCGAAGCGGGTCGCATGGAGCTGGAGCACGAGCCATTCTGCATTCGCAAGTTAGCCGAGGATGTTGCGGGCATGCTCGCAACCACGGCACAAAACAAGGGTCTTGAGCTAGCGCTCGATGTTGACCCAAAAATCCATAACGAGGTCTACGGCGACATCGGGCGTCTGCGGCAGGTCATCATCAATCTGGTAGGCAATGCCATCAAGTTTACCGAGCATGGTGAGGTGGTGCTTCGTATCAATGAATCTGAGGATCCGGCGCTGCGAATTGATCACAGACGCTTTCGCATTGAGGTTCAAGACACTGGCATTGGCATTGCGAACGACAAGCTGGATGCGATATTCGACTCCTTCATTCAGGAAGATGGCTCGACGACAAGGCGCTTTGGCGGCACTGGCCTTGGCCTTGCCATCAGCCGCCAACTCGTCGAGCTCATGGGGGCGCAGCTGCGAGTCGACAGCGAAGCCGGCAAAGGATCGACCTTTTTCTTCGACGCCGACTTTGAGCTCGTGGAACTCGAACGGCGCAGTGCGGACGTCGGCTTCGGTCATTTACGTGTATTGGTGGTCGACGACAACCGGACCAACATCGAAGTCCTGACCCATCAATTGGAATCCTGGTCGCTAGAGGTCATCTCGGCCGACAACGCCGACAGCGCAATGCAAGTCATTCAAGACGAAACAGCCGCCGGTCGCCAGTTCGACATCGCACTCATCGATGCTCACATGCCGGGATGCGATGGACTCGAACTCGCAAGCAGGCTGCGAACATTCTACGGCAAGGACGAGACACCGGTATTGATGTTACTGAGTTCGGCTGATCTGTTGCGCAGCCAGACAGCGCTGGACAGTGGCTTCCAGACTATTCTGCGCAAGCCCATCGGACAGTCCGACTTGCAGTCGGGCATCGAGAAAGCCCTGTCGCGGGCACTTCACACGACGAGTAGCCATCGGGTCCAGCCCGCTTTTGATGACCCCACCCAGAATACCGCACTAAAAGGCAAGGTGCTGGTCGTCGAAGACAACAAGGTCAACCAGAAGGTGACCGGCGCGATGTTGAGCAAGCTGGGAGTCGAGTACGCATTGGCGGAAAATGGACAACAAGCGCTCGACGCACTCGAAACGACAGAATTCTCGCTAGTACTGATGGACTGTCAAATGCCGGTGATGGATGGCTTTGATGCGACTCGGCGCATTCGCGAGTTGGAGTCTGACGGTCGGCGGCCCCGCTCACATATCGTGGCATTGACTGCCAACGCGCTGCAGGGCGACGAAAAACGCTGCATCAGGGCGGGTATGGATTCGTACATGAGTAAGCCGTTTACGATCGCTCAACTCAAAGAAACCCTAGACCGATTGGCGAGTACCGGGCACACACGCAGTAGTGACGTCGCCTGATGCATGGGTCAGCTCGCATGCAGCGGTTGTGGCTCGGCGAACACCGACAACCCTCGGCACAGCGCCCAGCTCGCCGTCGCATAGATCAGTGCGATGAAGACGCCATCTGTTGCGCCGATTGCGTCGAATTGCCAACCGAACAGTGCCGCCACAGGAATGTTGAACACCAGCCGTAACGACTCAAACGACCACGCGTGACGACTCGCATCACTGATCATGCCGATCGACGTCAACAGCATCCATAGCATGATGCAAAACAGGAACACGGTGAACAGACTGGCAACACCCGCCACAATGCCGACCATCAACGTCAGCACCAACGCCACAAGAAACTGCAGCACGATATAGACTCGGGCCCCGGGTGAAAGCGCTACCGCGTACTTCTCGAATCGCGCAAGGTCTGTTTTCTTGGCCGGAAAGGCCTCGACGACGTCCTCGGGTCGCCATCCGGTGCGGCGCCACCAGATTGACCATTTATCGCGCCAACGTCGTGCTCGCCTGGCGTCAAACCACAAGTACCGGTAGACCTGAAGGTTCGCGGTAAGCGGATTAAAACTCGCTAATGGCTTGCGCACGCCGAACACCACAGGGTCATCGTCATTCTCGGCCGCATAGGTGCCAAACAAACGATCCCACAAGATCAGTATGCCGCCATAGTTCTTATCAATGTATGCACTGTTCTGAGCATGATGAACCCGATGATTGGATGGCGTGACAAACACACGATCCGCCCAGCCGAGTTTGTCCACGTGGCGCGTATGCACCCAGAATTGGTAGATCAGGTCGATCGCCGCAACAGTCGCAAATACGTGTACCGGAACACCCACCAGGAACATCGGCAAATAAACGACCCAGCCCACCAGAAAATCGCTGCTCGTTTGGCGTAACGCGGTGGTCAGATTGTATTCCTCACTTTGATGGTGAACACTGTGAGCCGCCCAGAAAACGCTGACCTCGTGGCCCAGCCGATGCTTCCAGTAGTACATGAAGTCCCAAAATATGAGGATGCCCAGCCAGGCCAAAACTCCGCCTGCGGATAGACCAAACCAGCTATGCGGTATCACGAACAACGCGGCATGCTCGAGTACCCAGGCGTAGATCGCAATACTCACCAGTTTCGTAAAGATCCCAGTGGTACTGTTAAACGCACCCGCACTCAAACTGCCGAGTGCATCTTGCAACTGAAAGTAGCCGGTGCCACGAATGCGGTCCAAGACCAGCTCGAGCACAATCATCAATAGAAAAAACGGCACAGCCAATGCAATCAGATCGACTTCCATCGAGGGAATCACCATTTGGGGTACGTCACAGACCCGTATTGTGAAACAATATCGTCTGTTTGTCGCGAAACGAGCCTATGTCAAAGAACCTCGTCGATACTGTCTTAACGCCTCGCGCACGCGATCTTGGCGATTTCAATGTGCGTCGCGTGTTACCCGATGGCCGGCATCCGATGGTCGGTCCATTCGTGTTTTTCGACCACATGGGGCCCGCGGAGTTTCCGCCCGGCCACGGCATTGACGTCCGTCCGCACCCCCACATTAATCTGGCTACGGTCACCTACCTTTTCGAAGGCGAACTGTTTCACCATGACAGTCTCGACGCCCGGCAGAACATCGAACCTGGCGCAGTCAACTGGATGACCGCCGGACGTGGCATCGTCCATTCGGAACGCAGTAGCCCCGAATCGCGCGCATCACACATGCGAATTCATGGTATTCAATCGTGGATCGCATTGCCAAAAGACGATGAAGAGTGCGAACCCGCATTCTGGCATCATCCCGCCAACACGTTGCCACAGTGGTCCCACGACGGTATCCAAATGCGACTCATTGCAGGGCGCGCATTTGGCTATGAGTCGCCAGTCTATGTGTTCTCGCCAATGTTCTACGTTGACTGCAATGCGATCGCGTCAGGACATGTCACGTTACCCAGCGACTACACAGAACGCGCCGCCTATATTGCCAGTGGCCAGGTCACCGTGGATGGGCAGTCATTTGACGAAGGTCAGATGCTTGTGTTCACTGCAGGCGCTAACGCGACGCTCGCAATCGCAGAGGGTTCGCGCATCATGCTGCTCGGCGGTGAGCCACTTAGTGAGCCCCGGCACCTGTGGTGGAACTTCGTTTCCAGCCGACTGGAACGCATCGAACAGGCCAAGCAGGACTGGCGCGAGGGTCGCTTTGATAGCGTACCCGGCGATGACGAATTTATTCCGTTGCCGGAGTAGCACCGCGAATTGAGCTCAACCCTAATGCTGAGAGGCAACGATGTCCCAATTTGACCTGATGCCCGATGATGAGCTGCGCCTCCTCGAGCAAACGCTGCGCACATTGGGCAAGGGGTTTTCGACACTACCGGCCGTGGCAAACGCGCATGACTACGCTGCGATGCAAGCGGTGCTCGAATCCGCTGCCGAGCGCATGCATGACAACTATCCGTATGCACACCCATTGTACGCCGGCCAGATGCTGAAACCGCCCCACCCGGTAGCCCGTATCGCCTATCAAATGGCGATGTCACTTAACCCGAATAATCATGCGCTGGATGGCGGCCGAGCCAGCTCTGCGATGGAAAAAGAAGCGGTCGTCGACCTTGCCAGTATGTTCGGCCTGGCCGACCACCTCGGGCATCTGACCAGCAGTGGCACCATTGCCAACCTTGAAGCTTTGTGGATTGCTGGCCAGGAACGCCCTGGGCAATTGTTGGGGGCATCGGTCGAGGCGCACTATACGCATCGGCGCATCTCCGAAGTTCTTGGTTTGGAGTTTGCCCCCATAGCGGTTGATGGCGAAGGCCGACTGGATTGCAACGCCGTTGAAGCGCTGGCTGCCGAGGGCAGACTGGGCACCGTTGTTGCCACCGCAGGTACCACAAGTTTTGGCGTGGTCGACCCTGTGGACAAGATCGTCGCGCTCGCTGAACGGTATGGGTTTCGCGTGCATGTCGATGCCGCCTATGGCGGCTATTTCTCATTGCTCGACTCGCTGCCCGCAACGACTCAAGCTGCCTATGCGGCCATAAAGCATGCCGATAGTGTCGCGATTGATCCGCACAAGCATGGCTTACAACCCTATGGTTGTGGCTGCGTGCTGTTTGCCGACGCTCATGTCGGCAAACACTACAAGCATGACTCGCCTTACACCTACTTCAGCTCCAACGAGCTGCATCTTGGCGAAATCAGTCTCGAGTGTTCCCGCGCTGGCGCTGCGGCCACCGCGTTGTGGTCCACGCAGCAACTGCTGCCGCTAAGGCACGACGGCGTTTTCGCGGGCATGCTCGATGCATGCATCAATGCAGCGCGCTCATTGGCCATGCTGCTCGAGAAAGAGCCGCTTTGCGTCGTGGTTCAGCCGCCGGAGCTGGACATCGTCGTCTGGGCGATACAGGCCGATACAGGCACCGAAGCCAGCGCGCGCGCCCAGCGTGTTTTCGAACTCGCAGCGGAAAGCGACCTTCATCTGGCCCTGATCGAAGTCGACAGCAACCGTATCCCCCAATACGCAGACTCAAGCCCGACGGTGACCTGTTTACGCAGCTGTCTAATGAAACCCGAGCATGAGCAGTGGATCGATCGAATCTGGGCCATACTGCAGCGTGTGACTCAGCAAGTTGTGCGCGAGCGAGGCAACGCCTGATCACGCACCTAACGTCGCCCGTGCCAGCGATATGCCGCCTAGCAATCCGATGCAGGACGCGACCAGGGTCGCCAGCGCGAAGCCAATCGCCAAGCCGGACTGCCCCTTGTCGGCGAGCACGCTGACTTCCAGCGCCAGCGCCGACATTGTTGTAAATGCACCGCAGAAACCCGTCGCCAGCAGCAGCCGACCGGAATCTTGCCACCAGGCGAAATCGCGCACCGCAAACCAATGCACCAAGAACCCGAGAGCAATGCAGCCGAGTACGTTGACCGCGAATGTCGCCAGCGGCATGCTAAAGCGACCCAGCCACAGATTGAAAGCAAAGCGCGCACTTGCCCCCAGGCCACCGCCAGCTGCGACCCAGGCGAATTGCTGTACGGTAGTCATCTTGTGCGGTACTCGCCGCTAACCGTGCGCGGTTAGTCTTTTGCGCACGGCCTCGTACTCTTCAATCATCTCGCCGACCAGTTCGCCAACCGGCAGTACGGTGTCGATGGTGCCGACGCCCTGGCCCGCGCCCCAGATATCGCGCCACGCTTTGGACTTACTACTGCCACCTGAGCCGAAATTCATCGTCGACTTGTCGGCCTCAGGCAGATTGTCGGGGTCCATGCCAGCTTTTTCGATGCTTGGCTTCAGATAGTTGCCAAGCACACCAGTGAACAGTGAGCTATACACAATATCGGAAGCGACACTGTCGACAAGCATCTGTTTGTAGGCCGGGTCCGCATTAGCCTCAGCTGTTGCGATGAAACGCGAGCCGATGTATGCCAGATCAGCACCAATAGCTTGAGCCGCAAGCACATCCTGGCCAGTTGTCATCGCGCCCGACAACAACACCGTGCCATCGAATTCCTTGCGAATTTCCTTGACCAATGCAAACGGGCTCAGTGTGCCAGCGTGGCCGCCAGCCCCAGCACAAACCGCGATGATTCCATCGACGCCTTCGGAAATCGCCTTGCGCGCATGGCGCAAGTTAATGACATCGTGAAAGACCACGCCGCCATAGCTATGTGCGGCATCGACCACTTCCTTTGGCGGACGCAGGCTGGTGATAATGATCGGCACTTTATGCTTGACGCAACTCATCATGTCGGCAACCAGACGATCATTGCTGGCATGGCAAATCTGGTTGACTGCGAACGGGGCAATAGGTGCCTCGGGGTTCGCCGCCCGCTCATTGTCCAGTGTCTCGGTAATCTCTGCCAGCCAATCATCGAGCAGCTCTTGAGGACGCGCATTCAATGCCGGGAACGAGCCGACAATCCCTGCCTTGCATTGCTCGATGACCAATTGCGGGCCGGAAACAATGAACATGGGCGCGCCAACAACGGGTATGGAGAGCTGGCCTTGCAAAATGGCAGGTAACGACATGGATATTCCTTGGCTGATGACGAATTGTCGGGCGCATTATACGGACGACAGCGTTGTGGTGATAGACAGGCTCGCTAAGGGCGCCCGACGGAGTAGATCAGATCAATCGACTGGTCCGCGCCAGACGTCGACTCCAGCGATAGCCGGTCATTCAGTTTGAGTCTTACCAGCACGGTACTGAGCTGATCGAATACACCATAGGCATACTGCAGATAGAGGTTTGGCGACAACTGCTTGCCGGCCAGTAATCGGCCATCGCGCCCCGTGCCGGATAACGTCAGCGTATCCAGACCAACCGAGTCACGGATCGCACCGCTCACACCGATGGCCTGTCGTACGCCGAGCAAAAGCGCGGCATCGGCCAGCGCATTGCCCTCGGTCTGGTCA
>JBCCCC010000023.1:0-27879 GCA_039033695.1 Pseudomonadota bacterium
GCTCCGGCGCCGCACAAGAACAGGTTGCGCACGGGCATTCGATAATCGGCCAGCCCCAGCGTTGGTCTTGCGCTGTAGAGCTGGCTCAGTGTCAGCGCACCGTGAAAAATGTCGCCCCCGGTCAGGCCTAACACGGACTCAAGGTCATGCGGCGTCAGCGCACGATATCCCAGCACACTGTCAGCGAACCCCGGCGCCATCTGGTCAACGGTGTTGATCATCAATGCCGCGACTTCATCGCGGTATGTCGACCATTGCCTGCCGTCGGATAATACGGGTTGTACGTGCTGACAAAACAGGCTGGCCACATGCTTGCCGGCGGGCGCCAGGCTATCGTCCAGCGTGCTAGGGATTAGCATCTCGACGATCGGCGCCTGCGACCATCCATCGCACCTGGCATCGATGTATGCGCGTTCCATATAGTCGAGTGTCGGCGCAATAATGATACCGGCCGATAGATGTTCGCCCGGCGTCGGCTTGCAACTAAACTGCGGCAATCGATCCAGCGCAACGTTCATTCGGAATGTGCCTGAGCCGTATCGTGTGCTGGCGATACGCCGTCTCACTTGAGGTTCGATCTGGTGCTCATCCAGCAGGTCCAGCAACAGGTGTTTGGGTGTTGTGTTGGCGGCAACAATATCGGCGCTTATCTGCTGCCCATCAGCGAGCGTTACGCCAGTGATCTTGTTGTCCTGCGTGTCAATGCTAGCGACCGCCGCGTTGCAGCGAATCGTGGCCCCCGCTGCCGTAGCTGCCGCGGCGATGGCATCGGAGATTGCGCCCATACCGCCCATCGCATGTCCCCAGGCGCCTTGTTCTCCATTGACCTCGCCAAAGACATGGTGCAGCAACACATAGGCGCTGCCCGCCTCGAATGGAGAGGCAAAGTTGCCAACGACAGCGTCGAAGCCAAACAGCGCCTTGATGTGAGGGTCGTCAAACCAACTGTCGAGTACTTCGGCTGCGCTGCGCGTGAACAGGTCAAGCACAGCCTGTTGTGCATCTGGCGCAAGCTTGCGCATGGCGTTGGCCAGTCTGCCCGCGCGCCACAGATCCAACAAGCCACCACCACTGTTAGGTGGCGTTTGCAGCAATAGGTCTCGCAACAGCGATGCACCATGTTCCAGCCAGGCGTAATAGCCGGGCAGCGCTTCGGCATCTTGCGGATTGAGACGCGCGAATTCGCGTTGCGTCTGTGCCAATGTCGCGCCGGTCATCAGATAGCGTTGTGAGTCCAGCGGCATGAAATTGCCAACCGGCCGGGCAATGATATTGAGCCCGCGCTCATCCAGTTTGAGGTCTTTGACGACCTTCGGATTCAGCAAACTGACGGTGTAGCTGGCGAGCGAATTGCGAAAGCCTGGGTGGAAAGTCTCGGTCACCGCGGCGCCGCCAATAACAGGCCGACGCTCAAGCACCAGAACGGCTTTGCCTGCCTGCGCAAGATACGCGGCGCAGGTAAGCCCGTTGTGCCCGCCGCCCACGATGATCACGTCCCATTGTTGCCGTTTGGTCATGCGAATTTGTCCAGATAAGGTCCGAATCGGCAAAAACCCAGGGTTTGTTGCGAAAACAACGACTAACGCGTGGACTGGTTCGCATTATCCGACGCCCAAAACGCGCAAAATCGGAATGTTTTAGATACCCTAGATCGCACCGATGGACCGGTCGTCGACTTATCCCCCTATTGTGGCATATGGAAATTGACAGCAAACACAAACTGCAACCCGTGTCTGTTCAAAGACTACAGATCGGTATGTTTGTCGCCGAGCTCGACAGGCCATGGTCTGAGACACCTTTTCATTTTCAAGGTTTCGAGATTCTGAGCGAGAGCGAAATTGAATTGCTGGCCCGGCACTGCAAGACAGTTTACATCGACCCCGGCTTTTCGAGCTCAACCGCGACTGCCCATCACGCCAGCGCGATTCGCATGGTCCGTAACGGTAGTGCTGGCAATGACTCAACGCAGGCTGTCGATGCCCAGCGCTTGCGCTTGCTGGCACAGCTAACCACCAAGCCTGCCTACGATTACGAGAACACCACCAAGGTCAAGCGCGAAGCGAAAAAGGCGATCGCAGCATTTGAGCATGCGCGCGGTGCCAACGATAAGCTGCAACAAGGGATTCGCGAGGGACGTGGCGTTGAGGCAAAACACTGCCGAGGCGTCGTTGAGCCGATTGTGCAAAGTGTTATTCGCAATCCCGACGCCATGGCTTGGCTGACGTTTCTTTACAAGTCCGATGCCCAGCCGAACGATCGACAGATTTCAAGCGCGGTCTGGTGCGCGATCTTCGGGCGCCATCTGGGATTACCGCCACCCTTGTTGCTGGATCTTGCAAGCGGTGGTTTGCTGCTCGATATCGGCTTGATGAAGATTGCCTCTAGCTTGAAGATGGCACAAGGTGAGTACGCGCGGCGTCAGAAACTGGCGATGCAGTCACACGTGCGGATTGGACTTGAGATCCTCGAGCACATGCCCGGGATTTCCAATCGGGTCCGCGAGATGCTCGCGCAACATCATGAGCGCGTCGACGGCAGCGGCTATCCGCTCCGACTGAAGCGCGACTCGATCACGGGGTACGGTGCAATTGCGGCGGTTGTTGATGCCTACGACGCCATGATCACTGATACACCTTATCGTCCAGCGCTCTCCTCGGCGGACGCGATTACCGAGCTCAAACGGTTATCCGGTAGCTACTTCGCGCAAAGCGCTGTCGAACAATTTGTGCAGGCGCTCGGCATGTTCCCGAGCGGTAGTATCGTAGAGCTGAATACCGGAGAGGTCGCAATCGTTGCGGAACAGGACCCCACGAGACGACTCCGACCAAGGCTTCTCATTGTTCGCGATGCAGGCAAAGAGCCACTAGCCTCGCCGAGAATGGTTAATCTCGGAGCACTGAGTGCAGATGCAGGCAGCGAAAAGGCGTTGTGGATTGTTGCCGGGCACCCCATCGGTACCTTTGGTATCGATCCGCATTCCTATTTTCTTTGAGGCTCACTAATTGCGGTCCCGGCTGATCGTCGTCTGCCTGTTATGCCTGTCATCGGGTTTGGCATTGGCGCAGGACAGCGCGGAGCGGGTTCCGGAGCCAGCTTTACTAGACGTGATGCGTGCGGTGCTCGCCGGCGAAGTGCAGGAAGCGGTGCAGCAGGCGCAGTCGCTTAACCAGGACTATCGCCTGCCCTTGACGCAGCAGCTGCTGAATGAAGTCTCGGATCTTGCTCGTGGCAACTATGCGACCACCGGCAACAGGTCATATCCAACGCTGTTGCCTCTCTGGCAAAGCGCCCGGCAGCAGTGGCTAAGCCGTGTTCGCCCGCAGGAAATCGCGGGCTTGCCGCGCAGCATTATCACGTTGCCTGAGTCGGTTTCGAGAATTCTGTTGGTCGATATTGGCCAGTCAGCGGCCTGGTTTGCGTTGCGTCGTGACGAGCAGTGGCAGATCGCAGATGCGTTTTATGTGTCCGTGGGCGCTGCTGGCGCCGATAAGCGCAAGCGCGGCGATCGGCGCACGCCGGTTGGCGTGTATTGGGCGGTTGACGAACTCGATGCAACCAAGCTACCGGCGCGCTATGGCACTCGCGTATTCCCGCTGGACTACCCGAACGCACTAGACCGGCAGCAAAGGCGCACTGGTGATGGGATTTGGCTGCATGGCATCGATCCGAACAACAATGTTCGACCGCCACGCGATACGGATGGCTGTGTCGCGTTTGGTAACAGCCGCATTGAGATGCTCGCGGCTCAGTTGGAGTTGGGCCAGACGCCTGTCGTGCTCGCCGAGTCACTGGATTGGCGTCCGCAAGCGCAACGCCCGGCAATTGCCAGCCAGCTAAGAGATGCGTTGAATCAATGGCGGCGTTCGTTTCTCGCTGCGGATGAAACCACGTATTTCGCAATCTACGCTGATGCCTTCTCGCGATTTGGCGAGCCCGCGGCGCGATGGCGCCAGGCAGAGCGAGTCGCGATGCATAGTGGTCTTGCGCGCAGTAAGAGTATCGCCGAGCTTGAGATTTTCCTGGCCGATGTTGACGAGCAAATCTACCTGACCCGGTTCCGGCAAACACTCCATCGAAAAAACGCACCGCCCATAACGACGATACGCCGCCTGTATTGGCAGCGCATCGACGACAATTGGCAAATTGTTGCGGACCAGAATGGCTAGCGCAGTCAGCGCTCGCTAGCAATCAATTCATCGATCACCGCCAGCAACTGCGTCTTGCTGCCAGCACGCGACTCGTCGGTCACATATTTGCCATTAACAACCATGGTCGGGACGCTACCAATTTCGTAGGCGCGGTTTAGAGTCTTCGCCTGGCGTAGCTTCGTATTGACCTCGAACGAGTTCCATGCGGACTCAAATGTGTCACGATCGACACCAAAGTTTCCGAGGAAATCGATGATGGATTTTTCCGAGGACATCCGCTGGCGGTTGACGTGAATCTCGTCAAAGAAAGCCATATGAACCGCGTTTTTGTTTTCCAGCTCGCCAGCCCCAGCAAGCGCTTCGATCGTGAAGAACACCTGTGCGTGTGTTTCCAGTACCGGGTTCCACACCGCGGGAATCTTCACAAACTCAACGTTTTCCGGCAGGTCGGCTGACCAACGCTGCAACACTGGCTCGAGGTTGTAGCAGTGATTGCAGCCGTACCAGAAAACTTCGACTACCTCGACTTTTTCGCCACCGGTCACGGTCATCTTGGTGGGACGAAAACGATCGTAGTGCTGGCCTTCAACGAAGCGTTGGGGTGCTGCCTCGACCGTGTTCTGAGCGAGGCGCAAAGAGCCTTCTTTGGCAACCGCATCGGCATCGTAGCTGCCATCTGATTCTTCAACTGCGGCCAGTTGCTCCTCTTCTGCGGCAGCCGGCTGATTCTCGGGGGCGGTTTCAGCTGCCGATTCATCCGTCGTTGCGGCTGGCTCGTCTGCGGCTACGGGCGCCGTTTGTTCGGCGCCACAGGCGACGAGCCCTACAAGCAGGAGTGCCAAGATGCTGGTTTTGATCGCTGTCATGTTCGCGGTGCTCCGTGAGGTTTACTTGAGACCTTGCAGATAGGAAGCCAGCGCTTCAATCTCATCGTTTTGAAGCTTCTGGGCGATGTCGGTCATCATGTTCTGGTCTTCTGTGCTGCTGCGCTTGTCGTCATCGGCGGCATATTCTCGCAAGCTTGATGCAATGTAGGTCGCATGCTGACCGCTGATGGACGGGTACGGGACCGCCGGATTGCCCTTACCGTTGGGCCCGTGGCAGGCAATGCATGCCGGGATGCCGCGCTCTGTATCGCCACCAAGATAAAGGCGCTCGGCTTTCGCCGCGGTTTCTGCATTGGCAACTTCACGTATCGCCGCAGGCTGGGCTTCAAAGTACGCGGCAAGATCCTTCATATCCTGTTCTGACAGCGCCATCGCCTGACCGTTCATCAGGACGTTGTTTCGCTTGCCCTCTTTGAACAGCATGAGTTGCTCATAGCTGTAGCGCGCGTGTTGACCAGCCAGGCTCGGCCATTGTGGGTTCAGGCTATTGCCATCTGCACCATGGCACGCCGCACATACTGCCGATTTCGCTTTACCTGCGTCAGCATCACCGTCTACCAGATTGCTGGCATTGCTAGCCGACGAAACAAGCAGGCCTGTGACCAAAATCGCTTGTATGACCAAATACTGTTTGAATTTCACAGATTGTTCCTCGTGCATTCCGTCTGTACCGCTACCCACGAAAGCGGTGAATGTTTCTACTGGGTGACTTCGAACCAAGTGCGTGTGTTTAGTCGCATGCCAGCGATCAGGTGATGCGCACCAACCGAACAGTAACGCAACTTTAGCCTACCGGCCCGCCAAAAAAACCAGCGACCAACAAACCCCTGAGCGGCGCCCTTGGCGACACTGCCCGTATAGCGCTACGTGCTACACTGATCTAGCCAGCAATTATACACCAACACCGCTGGTTTTCTGCCACACGCACGCCATTATCTGACCTATGTCTGTTTTTCCCGAAGCCCGGTTCCTGACCAGTGCCAATACCGCCGCGCAGTTCGTGCCCGACGTTGGCAGTGAGCTTGCGTTCGCGGGGCGATCCAATGCGGGTAAATCGAGTGCAATCAATACGATTGTGCATCGCAATCAATTTGCGCGGATCTCCAAGACGCCGGGCCGGACCCAACTGGTTAATTTCTTCGTGCTCGATAAGGAGCAACGCATTGTCGATCTGCCAGGATACGGTTACGCGAAGGTCTCGACAAAAATGCAGAACCACTGGAAGTCATTGATGGAGAACTATTTTTCTGCGCGACAGTCGTTGGCGGGCATGTTTCTGATAGTTGATGTCAGACGAGGATTTGGTGAATTCGACGAGCAAATGCTGGCATTTGGCGAGGCGCTGGGCATCACCACCCATGTGTTGCTGACCAAGGCGGACAAGATGAAGCGGGGCCCGGCTGCCGCGCAGTATCAAAAAACCCGGGCGCACCTTGTGGGGCGGGCAACGGTGCAGTTGTTCTCTTCGCACAACCGCCAAGGGCTAGACGAGGCGCGTGGGCGCTTGCGAGAGTTGTTGGACCGCCACACCAACTAACATGAATGTTATGGCCTCGCGTGCTCGACATTCGATAATTGCGATCTCGTCCCTCGGCTAAACCTGCCGCACCTATTCGAAGGCAAAAAAAACCCCGAGACGACTGGCGTTTCGGGGAAATATTGCGACCGGTTTGGGGGAACCAGCCGCTAACCCGTTCAGGGAGGAGAAACGGGCGAGCACTGTCAGCACTCATAAGGTTAGAGAGCGGGTCTCGCGGTGAGTTCCCTGTGTGAGCAGATTTTTTTGCCTATCTGGACAGACGATCAGTGTGCTTCGTCCCAGTTGCTGCCAATGGCCGCTTCAACTTTCAGTGGCACGGCAAGCTCGGTTGCCCGGCTCATTCGAGCAATGACCTCGGCCATGACGTCCTCTGCTGCGTCCTCGGCGACCTCAAGCACCAGTTCATCGTGCACTTGCATGATCAGGTGAGCATCGACGCTATCGCTGTCGAGCCAGCTATGCACATCGATCATTGCCAGTTTAATGATGTCTGCAGCGGTGCCCTGCATTGGCGCATTGATTGCACTGCGCTCCGCATACTGACGTCGCTGGGCGTTGCGCGATTTGATCTCCGGCAAGTACAGACGCCGCCCGGCGATGGTCTCGACGTAACCCTGCTCATGAGCCTGTTTGCGTGTGCGCTCCATATAGTCGTGAACGCCTGGATAACGTTCGAAATAGCGATCCACATACTGCTGTGCTTCGTGCCTTCCGATACCGAGCTGGCGTGCAAGCCCAAAGGCAGACATGCCATAAATCAGCCCGAAGTTGATGGCTTTCGCCGAGCGTCGATGGTCTCTGGTGACCTCGTCCAGGCTAAGCCCGAATACTTCCGCCGCTGTTGCCTGGTGAACGTCGGCGTCATTGGCAAACGCGTTGAGTAGTCCCTCGTCTGATGACAAGTGCGCCATGATGCGCAGCTCAATCTGGGAGTAGTCGGCGGCCAGTAGCCGGTAGCCATCGGCAGCGATAAACGCTTGCCGAATGCGCCTGCCTTCGGGTGTCCTGATCGGGATGTTCTGCAGGTTCGGATCCGAAGATGACAAGCGACCTGTCGCAGCGACCGCTTGATGATACGAGGTGTGAATCCGACCATCATCAGCAACCAGGTGCGGCAATTTATCGGTGTAGGTGCTCTTGAGTTTAGACATACCGCGATAGTCGAGGATAACTTGCGGCAATTCATAATCGCCTGCCAGCTCGACCAGCACATCCTCGGCGGTCGATGGCGCACCCTTTGGCGTTTTTCGAATGACCGGCAGGCCTTGTTCCTCGAACAGAATCTCAGTCAGCTGCTTGGGTGACCCAAGGTTGAAGGCCCTTCCGGCAAGGTCATGGGCCTGCAATTCAAGCGCAGCCATTTTCTGGCTGAGCTCGACGCTTTGCGTATCCAGTGCATCGCGATCCAGCAATACGCCAACTTCTTCCATGTGCAATAGCACCGGCACTAGAGGTTGTTCGATTTCCGAATAGACCTGTTTCAGCGCGGGCAGTTTGTCGAGTTCATCATGCAGGTGCTTATGCAGTCGCAGCGTGATATCGGCGTCCTCGGCTGCGTATGGCCCAGCTATGTCGAGATCGACCTGGTCGAAGGTGACCTGCTTTGCGCCTTTGCCGGCCACGTCTTGATAATGCACTGTGTCAATGCCGAGATAATGACGCGCCAGCGAATCCATATCGTGCCGGCTAGCCGTACTATTCAGCACGTAAGACTCCAGCATCGAGTCGTACTGCATGCCACGCAGCGCAATGTCATAGCGGGCAAAAATATGCGCGTCATACTTAAGGTGGTGCCCGAGTTTCGCGTGTGCTGAGTCTTCGAGATAGGGCTTGAGCTGGGCAAGCGTCTCATCGCGGTTCAGTTGCGTCGGCGCGCCGTCATACGTGTGCGCGAGAGGGATGTAGGCGGCTTGCCCTGGTGCAACCGACAAGCTGATGCCAACCAGTTCGGCTTGCATGTAATCGAGGCTGTTGGTCTCGGTATCTACCGCGGTGAGCGCTGCCTCCTTGATGCGCGCCAACCAACGCTCGAGGCCGGACTGGTCGAGGATCACCTCGTACTCGGTCTCGAGATCCGGTGCCGACGTTTGCGTTACCGATTCGGGTGGGTGGGCCTCATCAAGCTGGCGGCCCAGCGTGCGCAGCTCCCAGCGACCGTATAGCTTGCGCAGTGCATCGACGTTCGGCTCGTTCGGTGTCAGTTCGCTGGGCGAATAGTCCAGCTCAACATCCAGCATGATCGTGGCAAGCTTGCGCGACATCTTAAGTTGTTCAATATGCTCGCGCAGGCTTTCGCCGACCTTGCCCTTGATGTCGTCGGCATTGGCGATGATGGCATCTGCGTCAGGATAGAGGTTTAGCCACTTCGCGGCCGTCTTCGCACCGACTTTCGGTACGCCGGGAATGTTATCTGAACTGTCGCCTACCAGCGCGAGGTAGTCGATGATCTGCTCCGGCCACACATCAAACTTGGCCTTGACGCCGTCGCGATCAAGCACCGTGTTACTCATGGTGTTGACCAGCGTTGTGTTGTCATCGACGAGCTGGGCCATGTCTTTGTCGCCGGTTGATACCAGTGTCCGGATGCCTTGCTCGCTGGCTGTCTTGGCGAGGGTGCCGATAACATCATCTGCCTCGACACCGCCAACTCGCAGCAGTGGCAGGCCCATCGCCTCGACGATATCCAATAGCGGCTGAATCTGACTGCGTAAATCGTCGGGCATCGGCGGGCGTTGCGCTTTGTATTCGGCAAACATGTCATCGCGAAACGTTTTGCCTGGCGCGTCGAACACGACACCGACGTAGTCGGCTTCCTCTTCTCGAACGAGCTTGTTAAGCATGTTCAGAACGCCGTGAATCGCGCCGGTAGGCTCACCGGATGAGTTGGTCAGTGGTGGCAGGGCGTGAAACGCACGAAACAGATAAGACGAGCCATCGACAAGCAAGAGCTTCTTACTCATTGTCGTCGTCCTGGGTGTCGTCGGCGGGTGCAGGGTCTTGCGCGGGACTGACCGGTGCGGGTTCACTCGTTTGCGGCAGAAACAGGTCGCCGGTCTGACCGCAGCCAGTCAGCAAGAGCACGAACACAATCGTTAGCCGTTTCATGAACGCGGTGCCTCGGTGTCGATAACCGCCATGGTTAGCCGTGACATGCAGGTCAGCCGGCCTTCGCTATCATGCTGTTTGATCGACCACACATGCGTCGTGCGCCCGATATGTACCGCAGTTGCGGTTGCCAGGACCCGACCACTGCGCACACCGCGTATATGATTGGCGTTGATGTCCAGGCCAACGACACGGTAACGAGCCATATCGACGCACAGGGCGGAACCCAGACTGCCGAGTGATTCGGCCAGTGCCACCGACGCGCCACCATGTAGCAGGCCATACGGCTGGTGCGTTCTATGATCAACAGGCATGCTGCCGACGACATGATCATCGCCGATCGATTCAATCCTGATGTCCAGGTGTTCGATGAGCGAGTTGCCGCCCGTCGTATTGAGCGCCTCCACGTTGGGCAGCGTACCGTTGTACCAGATCATACTGAGCCTTTCTGTCGCATAGGCTCGCGATGATACCGCGAACACCGCTCGTTCGCAGGGCCCGTCGCGTCATGATGATCGCGATCGAATGCGCCGGGGCGGCGTTAACTGCTATCGTTTAAGTGTCGCCATCGGCGAATTGTTTGCCCACCTGCCGGTACGCGTCCCGGAACGTCATGCCTTGCTCCACAACCAGGCGGTTCGCCTGCTCTGCTGCATACAGCCCGGCATCCAGGCGGATGTTCTCGCGGCGAAACTGCACGCCGTCCAGCATAGGCTGCATGATCGCCAGCGTGTCATCGGCGAGGTCGATGGCGCGAAACAATGGCGCCTTCAAACGCTGCAAGTCACGGTGGTAGCCGGACGTGAGTTTTTGAGTGAGCATCAGGCATTCGTCCATGCACGCTTGCGCGGTGGCTGGCGCTGCTCTTACCAGCTCGAGTACGTCAGGGTTGCGCTTTTGCGGCATGATCGATGAGCCCGTTGTCAGCGATGTGGGCAGCGCGACGTAGGCGAACTCCTGCGTATAGAACAGCAAAAGGTCAGCAGCCATGCGGGCGCAGTCGCCCAGCACCATGTTGATTTCGAAACACAGCTGACTCTCTGCCTTGCCGCGAGAGAGCTGCACGGCGGTGACCGGCTCTTGAACGCCTGCGAATTCGAGCTGCGTCGCGGTGTGTGCGCGATCGATGGGTACCGCTGGCGTGCCATAGCCAGCCGCGCTGCCTAACGGCGAGGTATTGATTCGGCGCAGCGCGCCGGAAAGACCATCGATATCATCTTGCAGACAACTCGCGAAGCCACCGGCCCAAAGCGCCACGCTGCTTGGCATCGCCTGCTGCATGTGGGTATAACCCGGCAACGGTGTCTCAGCTTCGCGACCAGCCAACTCGAATAGCGCCCGAATAACGCCAGCGGTTTGCTCGCTCAGCATTTGTGTCGCATCGCGCAAGTACAGGCGCAGCGCTGCCAACACCTGGTCATTGCGAGAACGGCCAAGGTGCAAGCGGCGGCCCGCCTCGCCAATGCGGTCCGTCAGACGGGATTCGAGTGCTGTGTGCACGTCTTCTTCTTGCAGCGAGATGTGCCATTGGCCGTCGGCGTGCTCTGCACCCAGCCGACTCAGCCCCTCGACAATCGCGTTGCAATCGGTTTCGCTGATCAAGCCTTGATTGTGCAGCATGGCAGCGTGCGCGCTTGAGGCGCGTACATCGTAGGCTACAAGGCGTTCGTCAAGTTGATGGTCCTCGCCTGCCGTATAGCGCAGTACGCGGTCATCGAGACCGACACCCTTATCCCACAGTCTGCTCATGCGCCTTGCCCTGTGCTTTGTTCTGCTGGCGTTAGTGCATCGATATTGTTGACCACCAACGTGCCAGTGCCTTCATTGGTGAACACCTCGAGCAGCAGGCTGTCTTCGAGCTTGTGCGAAATAATGTGAACGCGCTGTACGCCATGCGCCAACGCAGCATCAATTGCCGCGGCTTTGGGCAGCATACCGTCAGCGAGCTTGCCAGAGGCCTTCATCGCATCCAGCCCTTTGCGATCGATATAACTGACCAATGAGCGCGGGTCATCGATGTCCTCAAGGATGCCGGCCGCGCCTGTCGCCAGGATCAGCTTCTCAGCATCCAGTTCGGCTGCAATGGCTGCAGCAACCGTATCGGCGTTGATGTTCAGCAGCTCGCCGCTTGCATCGGCCGATAACGGGCTGACAACGGGCATCAGGCCGTTGTCGAGTTGCTTGCGAAGTATGTCGGCATCGACCGAGTCGATATCACCCACGAACCCATAGTCGACTTCGCCATCGTTAGTCTCGACAGGTGGGCGTCGGTGCGCGCGCACGAGGCCGGCATCAACGCCGGAAATGCCGACAGCAGGAATGTCCAGGTCGCGGCAGGCCGCCAGAATACGCGTATTGATTTGTCCGTTCAGCACCATCGCCGAGACATTCAACGCAGCCG
Organism: Pseudomonadota bacterium; assembly: GCA_039033695.1. Taxonomy (GTDB): domain Bacteria; phylum Pseudomonadota; class Gammaproteobacteria; order Steroidobacterales; family Woeseiaceae; genus CALBPI01. Next base: position 12,082 of record JBCCCC010000023.1, read on the forward strand.
CATCGGTCACGCGCCGGCCATCCACGAACGTAGAGTCAACACCTAGAGCGGCGGCTAGCTCAGTCGACTGCGGACCACCGCCATGGACAAGTACGACGCGGATCCCAACCTGGTGCAAGATGCCAACTTGCTCCATCAGTTTGCGGGTTGTGTCGATATCGGCGAATACTTCGCCACCGGCTTTCAAGACAAATACCTTCTTCTTGAACAGCCGGATATAGGGTGCGGCATGTTTCAGCGCAGAGACGACAATCGCCCGTTCCTTGCTATTACTCATGACTTGGCTCCCATCATCTGATGCAGTACCGCCATTTGCGCCAGCATGCGGTTGCGGGCTTCCGGGATGACAATGCTTCGCGGGCCGTCGAGGATCTCATCGGCGACAACCACACCGCGACGTACGGGTAAGCAATGCATGAAGCGTGCATCATCACGTGCGGGCTTGAACCAGCTCTCGTCGACGCACCAGTGCTGCAAGTCACTGCGTGCTTCCTGGTCGCCCAGCTTGTCGCCGTAGTGACGGGTTGATGACCAACTCTTCGCATAAATGATATGGGCGTCTTGCATCGCGGCGTTGCGATCGTCAGTTTCTGTGATCGATCCGCCGGATTGATTCGCCGCATCATGGGCCTGGCGCATAATTGGCTCGGGCAGTTCGAAGCCGTCCGGTCGCAAGACCGTGACATCCATGCCACGCATCGCTGCCATATGCAACGTGCTTGAAGGTACTGCGAGGGGCAGGGCTTTTGGGTGCCATGCCCAACTGAGTACAAACTTGCCACCATTTTTTGGCACGCTGAAGTCATCCAGCGTTTTCCAATCCGCAAGGCTCTGGCATGGATGACTCATTGCAGACTCCATGTTGATCCATGGTGTGTCGATCAAACCCGTGAGTTCCGAGAAGTTGGACTCGGCAATGTCATCGTCGAGACGTTTGCGATCGGCAAATGCGCGAATACCAATGGCATCGCCGTATGAGGCAATCACGGGCACTGCTTCGCGGATATGCTCGGCGGCGCTGCCATCCATGACAATGCCGTGTCTGGACTCAAGCCCGTGAATCGACATGTCAGGTGAGATCACGAATGCGCCGCCGCCGAGGCGGGCCATTGACGCCTGGAATGAGGCGAGCGTGCGCAGCGATGGGCTGAGAAAAAGCAGCGCGAGAACCTTGCCTTCCAGTGCTCGCGGTTCGGGGTTGTGTTCAAGCCGAGTTGCCAGCTCGACGAGTGCTTCGACTTCGCCCGCGCTAAAGTCGCCAAGGTGATTAAACTTTTTCATAGGTGCCATCGCTGTTGATATTCTTGAGTGCTGCGGCGAGGATGGCTATGTCGGCCTCACCGATTGTCAGAGGTGCCAGTAGCCTGACGACATGCGGATCACCGCTGGTGCCGGTCAGGATGTTTTGTTCGAGTAACGCGTTGCGTACGAGTTTTGCTGCAGGCTCGCAAACCAGGCCAGTAAGCAGCCCGCGCCCTTGTACGGCTTTCACAGGGCCGGTAACGCAGGTTGCGCGAATCTGTGCCTCGCGTTCGCGTGCGTTAGCGATCAGGCCGTCGTCATTGATCGTATCGATGACGGCATTGATCGCTGCAGCCGCCAGTGGACCGCCGCCGAAGGTCGTGCCCAGGTCGCCGAACCGGCAGACATCAGCAATCGCTGGGGTCGTCAGCACCGCGCCGCAGGGCAGACCACCGCCCAGCGACTTGGCGGCCGTGATGATATCGGCGTCGACGTCAGCATGCTCTATGGAGAACGCTGTCCCGCAGCGGCCCATGCCGCTTTGTACTTCGTCTGCAATGAATAGTGCGCCGGCCTCGCGAGCGCTGGTTGCCAGTGCTTGCAGGAATTGTCGATCCAGATCGAACGCGCCGGCGACGCCCTGAACCGGTTCTACAATCACGGCGGCTGTCTCGGCATCACACGATCGCAAAGCGGCCTCAATGTCATTCCGCGGTACAAAGTGCACATCAAACGGCAGATTCGGAAATGCATACCAGCGTTTGGCTGAGCCCCAGGTCACCGCTGCCGCTGCAGCGGTGCGGCCATGAAACCCGTGCTCGACGGCGACGACACGTTTGCGTCCGGTGGCCAAAAACGCGAGGCGCAGCGCATTCTCATTGGCCTCCGCGCCACTGTTCACGAAGAATGCGTGGCTGATCTGCGCTGGGGCAAAGTTGACCAGCTTGCGTGCGGCGGCGGCGCGCACATCAAGTGCTACGGCATTCGATTGAAACGGCAGCGTCGTGATTTGCGCCTTAACTGCATCCAACAGCGCCGGGTGATTGTAGCCAAGGACGGCGACGGCGTGCCCGCCATACATGTCCAGCAATCGCCGCCCGTTGGCATCAATCAGCCAGGCGCCTTCGCCGCGCACTGGTTCGAAATCCAATTGCGGGTAAACCGGCAATGTGAATTGCTGCTCGAGTTGCTTGGCAGTTGCGAATTCAGTCATGTTGTTATGTCCATGCCGGCGCTGGTGCAGTCAGGCCTGTTGTTTCGGGTTGCCCCAGCAATCTGTTCATCCACTGCATACAGCCGCCCGCGGCGCCCTTTAGTAAGTTATCGATAACGACGCACACAACGACCGAGTCGTTATCGCAGGCAACGCCAATGTCGGCGTAGTTGCTCGCCACCACGTTTTTGAGCCGCGGCATGCCGTCCACGACGCGCACGAAGGCGCTGTTGGCGTAGTAGGCCTGCATCATGTCCTGCAACTGCGTGCTATCGGTTGTCTTCGCCAGCGGTGCATGGACTGTCATGTGAATACCGCGTGCGAATGGCCCGGAGTGTGGCACGAAGTGCAGCGCAGGCCGTATGCCGGTGGCCGCGTCGGCGTGCGCAATGACTTCAGGCGCGTGCCGGTGTGCCAGTGGCTTGTAGGCAAACAGGTTGCTGTGGCGTTCGGGTGAATGGGTCGTTGCCGTTGGCAGCTTGCCCGAGCCCGTGCTGCCCGTAACGCCACTGGTAAAAAACTGGTTGTGGGTAATGCCAGCAGCAAGCAGTGGCACGATGGCCAGTTGCATGGCAGTGGCAAAACATCCCGGGTGACCAACATGCAGGGCGCTGGTGTGTGCCATGTGTTCGGGGACCGCCGAGACAAACTCCGCTAACAGCGATGGCACGCCATGTGGTTGTCCGTAGATGCGCTCATATTCATCAGTATCAGTCAGGCGAAAGTCCGCTGATGCATCAACGACGTTGATCGTTGTGCCTTGCGCCTGCGCTGCGTTCACTACCCGCTCGATGGCTTGTGCCGAGCCGCCGTGCGGCGCTGCCGAAAACACCGCGAGCTGCTGGCAGCCTTTGATGGCGGCGATCGCATCCTGTTGGCTATGAAAACGATGACCGGGATAGGCGCTGCCGAGATGTGCAAAGGTCTCGCCAATCGGCGCACCGCTGAGGCTATCCGACACGGCGGCCAGCAACTCCAGTGTGGGGTGGGCATCGACCAGTCGCAGCAGTTCACCGCCAACATAACCGCTGGCGCCGATGATCAGCGTCGGGATGGCGCTCATTGCTCGCGCCCCAGTGATTGGAAGACTGTATCGCCCAGAGCGATGGCATCGGTAAGCGCGTTGTGACCTTCAACGCCAAGTTGGCTGCGCAGCAAATCGGTGCCGACCGCGTTGTCTGTCGCAGGACCGGTTACAACGACCGGTTCAATCGCATAAGTCTCTCGCAAGATACGCACGCCGCCCCAGGCTGCCACTGGGTCATTCGCGCACAGCACGACGCTGGTGAGTGCGCCTCGTACCTGGTCGTCTGCCAGGATGGCGTCGACGCCGTAGGTGCCCAGCAAGCCATCACCGAGTTCCATTACGATCACATCTGGGCCGCGCGCGGCTAATTCGGACAACAATGCACGAGTCAGCGCCGGCCCGTTTTGTTGGGTCGTGGTCATGACGCCAAAGTCAGCGAACAGCATGGATTCAGTCGCGCCAGCGTCTTCCATTGCGAGAATGTCGCGACGCAAGGATACGCCCGTTGCCTTGCACGCCGCGACCGTAAGGCCGTTGGCTCGTAATCGGCTCACGATCGCACACGCTGCTGCGGTCTTGCCGGAGTCCATGCAGGTGCCGGCCAGGGCAACAACGGGTACACCGTGGGTATCCAGAGACGGGGCGTCAGGCAGTGGTTTTTCGCCAGCGCGGGCAGCGACACCAATCCGCTCGCCAAGGTAGGGGAAGCTCAAGACCATGCCCAGTACCTTGCAGTCGAACGGTGCACCAAGATCTGCGTTTGCCGAATCACAGTGGCCGAGGACGCCACCGATGTTCAGCATTTGAATGGTGTCGCCGGGCGCAAGTTCAGTCGGCAGCGAGCCAGAGTAACCAAACAGCGCTTTGCGATGTCCGAGTGCCCCGACGACGATATCGCCTTGCTTGACCACCGCCATCCGCCCGCTGGTCAGCTCCAGCACGTTGTAACGACTCTTGTTCGTCATGATCTCGACGGCGATCAAGACACCTTCCTCGCAGACGATGTCGTTGGTCAAGCGCACCTCGCTGCCAAGATTTTGGTGGCTTGCGAGAGAGGCGATCTTGTCGACCTGTACGGCCTTGCTTACATTCATGAGCGGTTGCCATTCGCGCGTTGTTGCAAGATGCCAGGCAATGACAGAACTCGCGCAAAGCCAAGTGCGTCAGCGGGTGTCCATTCGCCGGCGGCTTCGCCGTAGACGCCCTTTGTTGCCGCGAGCAATGAGCGGTCAGTATCCACGCCGGTCACGAACAGACTACCTGCGGACAGCTCGAACCTGACCGTACCGCTCACCGTTTGCTGTGACGATGCCAGCAGCGCTTCAATGTCTCTGCATGCCGGATCGAGCTGTTTGCCCTCATGCACAAGGTCGCCATACGTCAGCGACAGCTGCTCCTTGGTGCGCAGCTGCAGCGCACTCAAGGTCAGTTTTTCAAGTTCGCGATGGGTTTCGATCAGAATTTCAGCGGCAGGTGCCTCGAACGCGACACGACCCTTGGTACCTAGAATCGTGTCACCCACATGTACGCCGCGACCGATCGCAAACTCCGCGCCCAGTAGCTGCAAAGCGTCGATCAGCGCTACGGGCCCCAATGCGTTGCCATCGAGCGCAACTGGAATGCCTTGTGCAAACGTGACGCTGTGCGTTTGCATGGCTTTTGGCGATTGCATGGCACCGGCTGACAGCACCCATGCCGATTCAGGAATACTCTCGGCGCTCGTGAGTGTTTCGCGACCGCCGATAGTGACACCCCACAATCCGCGATTGATGGAGTAGTCGCTACCTGATGGCGGTAGTGGTAAGTCCCGCGACTTGAGATAGGCGAGCTGATCTTCGCGCGCCCAACTGTTGTCGCGCACCGGCGCAAGCACTGTCGCATTCGGCGCCAGTGCCGCAAGCGCTATTTCGAAACGAACCTGGTCGTTGCCAGCGGCTGTGCAGCCGTGTGCGATATGCGTGGCACCGCGTTGGTTGGCGATATCGGCCATCACGCTGGCTTGTACGCCGCGTTCTGCGCCGACGCACAGTGGGTACATCTGTCCGCGTTTGACGTTGCCTGCGATCAAGTAGCGGAGCACGTCGTCAAAGAAAGGCTGTTGTGCGTCGACCAAGTGATGCTCGATGGCACCCAGCGCGAGCGCTCGCTCGCGCAAATCTTCAGCAGCAGCGCTGTCAATCCCCCCGGTGTTTACGGTAACCGTCATGACAGGCCGTTCGTAATGCTCGGCCAGCCACGGAATACAGAAAGAGGTATCCAGCCCGCCAGAGTAGGCGAGCAGAATCGGTGATGCGTTTTTAGCCATGTCGGGATTCCGAAGCTGAAGGGGTGAGTCGTGCTGCGAGCCGCTTGTTGGCGGCCGAGCCGCTGGTCGCGATAAAGATCGTGTCATCGCCGGAAATTGTGCCGATGATCTCGGGCCAGTCACTGCGATCCAGCTCAACGGCAACACGCTGCGCCGCGCCTATCGCAGTATGCAGAACGACAAGGTTTGGTCCTGCTGGTACTACCGCGCGAACGAAACCTAGTGTCGATTCTTCGGGTTGACCTGCTGGAGGCTGGCTTAGTTTATAGCCGCTCGGGTCCTTGATGATGTTCATCTCGCGCAGGTCACGGCTCACGCTGGATTGCGTGACCAGGTGACCGCGCGCCTGCAATTGGCTTGCAAGTTCGGCCTGGGTGCGTATCGTGCGCTCCTGCAATAGCGTGCGGATGAGCGCGCGCCGTGCTTCTTGTTGACTGTGTTCTGCCGGCATAATCAGTGCTGCATAAAATTTCGCATAATATAAATTAAATGCGCATAATAATGCAACAAAAATATCCGCTATGCTGCCGGTCGATTTTCGGAGAGCCTTTATGACTGATCGGGTTGTGATCGAAACCAATGCGAGCCCGGACGCGGCCGTGATACTGCTGCACGGGCTGGGTGCCGATGGCCATGATTTTGAGCCAATCGTGCGCGAAATGAATTTGCCGGCCGACGCAGCGATCCGCTTCGTATTCCCGCATGCGCCGTCGCGACCGGTGACCATCAATGGTGGCATGTCGATGCCTGCGTGGTTCGATATTCTTGGTCTGGATCGCCAGGCTCAGGCGGATGAGCGCGGCATTCGTGAGAGCGCGGCTTACCTGATGACGTTGGTGCAGGATCAGCGCGACGCTGGAATTGCTGCGAGTCGCATTTTTCTTGCTGGCTTCTCGCAAGGCGGCGCGATTGCGCTTTTCGCTGGTTTGCGCCACGCCGGCCCGTTGGGCGGCATTATCGCGCTATCGACGTATCTGCCGATGACCGACACCGTCGCCCGAGAGCATGCCTCCCGGCAGGCGTCACTGCCGATTCTGATGGTGCATGGCACCCAGGACCCAGTGCTGCCGATAGACCTGGGACGCGATTCTTGTCAGTTCATGCAGGCACTTGGCTATCAGGTGTCCTGGCATGAATACCCAATGCCGCACTCGGTGTGTATGGAGGAAATCGTGCTGCTTCGCGACTGGCTGATGTCGCGGCTCAGCGAATCTGCCTCTTAGCGCACCACCTCAAAGGCCATATCAAATCGTTCGGTGGGTTTGCCGAGGGGCGCGTAATGCTGTTCATGCATCCTGGCCTGACCGTGCCGGTTGACTGTCAGCAACGTTGAACATCGCGTGCCATAGTGTTCGCCCAGAATAAACGGCGCAGATAGCAGACGCCGGGTCTCCAGCGACAGATCCTCTACCGGCAGCTGTGCATCGGGCGCAGGTTTGCTGTCCTGGAGGAAGCCCATAAAGTGCTCGGGCTCAAGATCACTGTGGCCTTGCAGTGCATCCAGGTGCTGCCGGGCCTTGACGACTTTTGGCCATGGGGTATCCAGCAGTGCGTTGCTCAGTCCATAGTTCTTGGCATCCAAGGCACCACTTTGCACACTGCGATTGGAAAAGTAATGCACGCCGCGCAAGTCGCCGAATAGCAGGTTGTAGCCAGCGTAAGTCGACTCGCTGCGTTCAAGCTCGTGTTGGAAAGCACTTGCTGACATATCGCCGCTCAACCACTGGGTTACCAGCTCGCCGCGGCTACGTAACGCAGACGCAGCCTTGAGGTCACGAAAGTTGGTGACGAGCGCAAACCTGCCGCGGCGATCAACGCCGAACCAGGTACCACCTGCTTGCAGATCCCGGCCGGCCAGTATGTCCGGTTGATCGTCCCACCAACCCAGTGACGATGCTGGGCGATCAAATCGCTCGTCGCGGTTAGCCGCCACGATCAGCGGGTAGTCCTTGTTGGTATTCCAGCCAAGCATCACCAGGCACATCAGATTCAATTCCTCGTCGTTGACAACAAAAAACGCGGCACCGGTTGCTGCCGGCACCGCGTTTCGATTCGCTGACGTTGACTGTGCTTAGTTCTGCTTTTGCAGCAGATCGCGGATCTCAGTCAGCAATTTTTCTTCAGCTGAAGGCTCTGGCGGCTTGGCCGGCGCCTCTTCTTCTTCCTTTTTCAGTTTGTTCATCACTTTGATCGCCATGAATATTGCGAATGCAACGATCACAAAATCGATCACTGTGTTGATGAACCGCCCATAGGCAATCACAGGCGCGCCGGCTTCCTCCGCCAATGCCAGCGACGCGTACGCCGTATCTGACAGATTGACGAACAAATTGCCGAAATCCACGCCCCCGGTCATCATGCCAATAGGCGGCATGATCACGTCCTTGACGAACGAGCTGACAATCTTGCCGAACGCGGCACCAATGATGATACCGACAGCCATATCGACCACGTTGCCGCGCATCGCGAACTTCTTGAATTCTGCAAACATTTATTATCTCCCTCATGAGTCGGCGACTAACGTCACCGCCCGCAAGTGTATGCCAAAATGCATGCATCCATGTAGTCCTGTCAGCTGTCGACAAATTGTCTCGCCCCCGGGCGTCTGCGCCGCTCTGTTCGAATCTCGCATGCCGGGCAGACGTGGAAGTCGAGCGCATAGCGGTCATGAATATAGTCCGAGTCGCAGCGGCGACAGCAGGTTGCGGTGAGTTCCTCGTCTCGCGACAACGCTTGCAGCAGGTTCCAGGCCCACTCAAAGCTGAATAGTGGTTCACGATGGATCACGAGATAATTGGCGTATACGTTGCAAAATCGCGCCCCATAGCCGATATCCGGCTGCCGCCAGGGGCAACGCAGCCGATCGTCGTGTTGCTCAAGTAGTCCATAGACGAGGAACAGGTGCATAAGCGTCGTCGCCTCCAGCTGGTGCGGCGCGTTCTTCACGAAGCGCGCCACTTGTTGCGGCGATTTGCCGCGCCGGCGACGCACAGACTCGCCATGGCGACCGCCGAAATACAGGCTGCATAATTTGCGGATTCTGTCGTCAGACAGGCCAGTACAACGTTTTATTGTGCTGGTCCGTGCTTCATGGCGAATCATCTGCAATGCCAAGTCCACCTGAGCCCGCTCCCTTGCGTAGCGATCGTTCATCATCCCACCCTTTTTATACCGTTATTGAGCAAAAATAAACATATAAATCACCTGGTAGCTAATTTAGCGTGTAATATGTGATGTGTAAATATGACGAAATAAGACCAAATATAGAAAAAGAGGTAAGGGATGGAAATTGATAGTGCTTTTGATCGCCAGCTCATCAAGGAGATAGTCGGCCTGAATCAGCGATTTATCGAAATCATCATCAACGCCAACAGGCTTGGTGAATTCGCCATTGACGCCGGGCTCGTCGAGAAACTGGCCGAGCGCTTGCGCGAAGCCTCCCCTTCCTGGCCAGACTGCCCAATGCTGTTGTACCGGGTTGTCGCGAATGACCAAGGCGACACGTGCGCGGCAGACACCCGACTGGACCACTATGATCCGTCCGTGACCGAACTCATTACCTTGTCTCTCGGCTTTCTTTGGCAGCTGGCGCGGCTTGATTCGCGGGCCGCGCAACTGGTGGCTGGCGTCGACGCGGGTTGGTGTGAGCATCTCGCCGCATTGGATGTGGCATCGCTTGCCGGTCTCCCAGCGCATGCGAGGCTGCAGCCACGGTTGATCGATGTGCCCGGTTTCTGGCAAGACCTTGCCAGACGACGGGGTATTAGTTTTCTGCAAAAGAATAGTCTCGGTGCGGCGGGTCTGCAGATCAGTCTGTCGCGCGTGCGACGCGGTCGGGTTCATACGCCAGTGCTGCCGATGGCCGCTGACGCCGAACGGCAACACCGTTGACCCGGAACCGGCGGTCGGCTGTCATGCACTGTAAGGTCCGTGCGTGTTTCGCGTTACAATGGTGGGATGCATGCACTTGATATCAGTCATCTGACAAAGACTTATCCGAACGGCGCCGTCGCGCTCCGCGGCATCAACTTCGCCGTTGACGAGGGCGACTTTTACGCGCTTCTTGGCCCGAATGGCGCAGGAAAAACCACGACGATTGGCATCATTACGTCGCTGGTGACCAAGACATCGGGCAGTGTGCGTGTGTTTGGTCACGATCTTGACACTGATCTCGGGTCGGCCAAGCGTTGTATTGGCCTGGTACCACAAGAGATCAACCTGAACCTGTTCGACAAAGTCATCAACACGCTGGTTTACCAGGCGGGTTACTACGGCATTGGTCGCAAACAGGCACTACAGCGCGCGGAGAAATACTTAAAGCAACTCGCACTGTGGGACCGTCGCGAAGATATCTCTCGCAACCTGTCTGGCGGCATGAAGCGACGCTTGATGATCGCGCGCGCGTTAGTGCATGAGCCACGCCTGCTGATCCTGGACGAGCCAACGGCGGGTGTGGATATCGAAATCCGCCGGTCAATGTGGGCGTTCCTCAAACAGATCAACGAAGCCGGTACGACCATCATCCTCACGACACACTATCTCGAAGAGGCCGAAACACTGTGCCGGAACATTGCCATTATCGATAAGGGCGAAATCGTTGAAAACACATCGATGACCGCATTGCTGCGCAAGCTCCAGCGCGAGGTGTTTGTGCTGAGCCCAAGCCAGGCCTTGCAGGCCGCCCCAGTATTGAACGAGTTTGACGTTGAGCTCCGGCCCGACGGTGATATCGAGATCGCGATGAACCGTAGCCAAAACCTCAATGTCATGTTCCAGGCCCTGGACGCGCGCGGTATTACGATTGATTCAATGCGGACCAAGGCGAACCGGCTCGAGGAGCTGTTCCTGAGCCTGGTCGACGAAAATGGGCCTGCGAAGGCGGCGGCATCATGAACGAGCCGTCAATCGCAGCGCGCAATTGGACTGCCTTCGTTACGATTGTTTACAAGGAATATGTACGCGTCGTTCGAATCTGGGTGCAAACGATCGTGCCCCCGGCGATCACGATGACACTGTACTTCCTGATTTTCGGCACGCTTATCGGCAGTCGTATCGGCGAGATGGACGGCTATAGCTATATGCAGTTCATTGCACCCGGCCTGATCATGATGTCGGTGATTACCAATTCCTACGGCAATGTTGTGTCGTCGTTCTTTGGCGCCAAGTTCCAACGTCACATCGAAGAGATGCTGGTCTCGCCGGTGCCCAATGCTGTGATTATTCTTGGACATGTTGCCGGCGGCGTGGTGCGCGGCCTGATGGTTGGCATTCTGGTTGCCATTATTGCGCTGCTGTTCACAAGCCTGGAAGTCGCGCACCCGATCATCATGCTCACCATGGTCATTTTGACCTCGGTTGTGTTCTCGCTCGCGGGCTTTATCAACGCAGTGTTCGCCAAGAAATTCGACGATATTTCGATTGTGCCTACATTCGTCTTGACGCCACTAACCTATTTGGGCGGCGTGTTCTATTCGATCTCCTTGTTGCCTGAGTTCTGGCAAAAGGTGTCTATGGCCAATCCGATACTGTACATGGTGAATGCGTTTCGCTATGGCGTATTGGGGCAGTCCGATATACCGATTGTGACGGCCTACGTATTGGTCTTGTTTTTCGTCGCGCTGCTGTTCAGTGTTTGCCTGATGTTGTTGAACCGCGGCATTGGCATTCGCGAATAGTCGCCCATCATGTGCGGCCGATTCGCGTTCTACTCTGCGGCTGAAGCAGTCAGCGATCTATTCGGTGTTAATGACGCCGGGCTGGCCGTCACGCCTCAGTACAATATTGCGCCGACCGACCTTGCGGCGGTGATTCGCCTCACGCCGGCGGGCGAGCGTGAACTCACGATGTTGCGCTGGGGGCTCGTGCCATTTTGGTCGAAAGACCGCAAGGCGGCGTCGAGAATGATCAACGCGCGTCGCGAAACGGTTGCCGAAAAGCCGGCGTTTCGCAAGGCCTTTCGAGAACGTCGCTGCATCGTGCCGGCCGATGGCTACTATGAATGGGTTGCCGGTGAATCAGGCAAGCAGCCCTATTACCTGAGCAGTCGTGACGATCGCCCCCTTGGTTTCGCCGGGCTGTGGGAACGCTGGCGCGAGCCGCAAACGCAGCAGTCCCTAGAAACCTTCAGCGTCCTGACCATGCCTTCAGCCGGACACATCGCCAATCTGCATCACCGTATGCCTGTGATGCTGGACGATGTCACCGCCGAGCATTGGCTGGTTGGCGGCGAGCAGCAAAACCCGCCCGCGTTGCGCGAACTGGGCGCCGAAGGACGTGCTGACCAGCTACGGTTTTGGCCAGTTGCCAAGACGGTTAACAATGCCCGCAACGAAGACCCACGATTGATCGAGCCATTACCTGACGCCGAGATTGACTAGACGTACATCAGTGCGGCGACGACCAGCCCTGGCCCTCCATGCACGCCGAACGCCGAGCAGACGTCGGTGCAGTAGCTGTCTTTGAGGTTTGGCAGCGCGGCGCTCAGTTGCTTTTGCAGCTCAAGTGCATCGTCTTCGCATTTGGCGTGGCCCACCGCCAGGCGAACCGGGCGCGACAAATCGGTGCGCTTGACAATGTAGCGCACGAACTTGGGCAGCCGCTTACCACGCCCAAATATAACGCCGCCCGACGACACACTGCCGTCGCTCTTGGTCTTTAGCACCGGGTTCAAGTTCAGGAAGTCTGCGACGAGCTTGCGCGACGATGGTACCCGGCCGCCGCGCACTGCGTAGGTCAAGTCGTTCACCAGTGCATATGTGACCGTGTTATCGATGGCTTCATTGACAGTGCCGAGCAGGCTTTCTATCGGCGTGCCCATTTGTGCGAGCTCTGCAGCGTGGCGCACGATCAACCCTTGACCCAGCGATGCGTTACGCGAGTCCACGACGTGGATCTTGCCATGGGTCGCGACACGTGAGGCAGCACTGTTGGCGGCCGAATGCGTGCCACTGACCTTCGACGACAGCGTGATGGCCAATACGTCGTCAAAGTGGCTGGCGAGGAATTGATACTGGCGACGAAAGTCACCGGGCGACGGTTGTGACGTTGTGGGGTGATTGGGGTTTCGCGTCAGCTCATCGAAAAACTCTTCCTGCGAGATGCTGAGTTTATCGAGGTAGCCTTGGTCGCCGAACTGCACGCGAAGCGGCACAAAATGGATGTCCAGATCATCCATATCGGCATCGGCAATGTCCGCCGCGCTATCCGTAATGACGGCGACTTTGCCAGCGTTGGCATGGGTTGCATGCTGCTGGCGTTGCATGTCGTCTGCCTTGGTATTGGCAACCTCGCCAAAGTCACGGGCAAGCTTGAACACCGCCTCCGGGTCGTTGACGTGGATATGGATCTTGGCTTTGTGGCGACTGCCGGCAAGCACCAGGCTACCACCGAGCTCAGATAGCCCTTCGCGCAGCTTGCGCCTGTCGATGTTCTGGCCGGTAACGATGCATTCGGTGCAGAATCGATAATCCAAGTCGTGCTCTTCACCGGCCATTGGCGCGTCGGCCAGGTCTTGTGGCAGATCGAGCGCATCAATGGTCTCGCCGTCGCGAATGTAGGCGAGCATGCCTTCAAGCATCGCCACAAAACCCTTGCCGCCTGCGTCAACGACATCGGCCTTGCGCAGTTCTGCCAATTGATTCTTGGTGTTTGCCAATGCGCGGCGCGCGGCGCCAATCCCCGTGCTCATGAGGGTCGGGAAGTCGATGTTACGCGTCTTGCGGATGTTGTCTGACAGTGCATCCGCAAATGCATCAATCACCGACAGGATCGTGCCCTCGCGCGGTTCCGACAATGCATCTCTGGCATAGGTGCTGCCCGCGACCATCGCGCTGGCAAATGTATCGGTGTTGAACTCGGTGAGCTCGGCAGCCGTGTCCGATACGCCCTGGAAGAACTGCGCGAGGATAGCGCCGGAGTTGCCACGCGCACCGTCGAGCAGAGCATCAGCAGCTCGGGCCAGCAGTTGATGCAAAGCGACTTTATCGTCACGCTCAAGGAGCTGGCCCATGGCACCCACTGTGAGCGCCATGTTGGTGCCGGTGTCGCCGTCAGCAACGGGAAACACGTTGATCCGGTTCAGCCCTTCCTGACTTGAAATGACACGTTGTACGCCATTCTTGAGCGCAAGGCGCATCGTCTGGCCATCAAGATAGTGCATTCACCCCGCCCCTGTTGCAGTAACTTGTTGTTCTGATTAGTCACGCGGGAGCACAAAGCGCTGCGCGTTGTGTTGCAAGATAACACCGAATCGTGTGATTTCAATGACTTCCGTGCCGCCATCCAACGTTGAGCCGGCGGTGACCTTCCTGCCATCGATAAATGCCATGCGTTTATCAGCCTGCTCACTGTAAACGTGCAATTCGAGGTCGAGGTTGCCCAGCGTGAGTTCTCCTCGTGACTGCAGGTCGGCGTAGGTTGGCAGCGCCAGCGCCGAGCTCTCGGACGACACGGTTGTGTTCGCCGGGCTACTCGTTGCCGCCGCAGGGGCTGCAACCCGCTCAGGTGGCGGCGAATCGGCGCGGGTTTGCGCGGCCTCTCGAATGGTCTCGTCCAAAAGTGAACGAACGTCTGGACGGGCAGTGGGTGTCGGATCGATCGGTTGTGCCTGGCCGCCCGATCTCGTCGCGCTATCAACAGCAGTTGTTGCCGCCGCCTGGGTGTGTTGCGCCACCGGTTGCGTCTGCGCTGCGGGTTTTAGCGCCAGCCAACCCAGAAATGCAGCGTTCAGCACAAGCAGGGCGAGAACAGGCAGCAGCCATCGATTCGGCCTGGTGCTGTCGTTGGACGATGCGCTTGGTACTGACTGTGGCGCTTGCTGCCGAGATCGCTCGACATCGGACTTGCGCAGTGCGTCAAGGATCAGTGACATCAGCGTGCCTCACCCGTGCTGGCCGATAATGCAGCTGAACTGCCGTTGCTTAGCAACGGAATGCTGGCGAGGCCCAGGTCTGTGTTGATCATCATCTGCGTTTGTTGGCCAACCAGCCCATCGACGGTCAGGCGACGCGAGCGCTGGTAGTTGCGCACTTCCAGCGCCAACGCATCGTCATACAACTGAGAATCGGCAGGCTGGATATCCTGGCCAAGTATCGCTGTCAGGCTTTGTCTCAACCAGACGATCCCTGGGTCGCGCATGCCCGGCCGGAAGCTGACCACACGCCCGTTGGGCGGGCGCCATAGCAGCAGGTACTCACCAAACCAGAGGGGCTCAAGTTCACTGCGCGCGACGTCGATTTCACCGTTAGGAATCGCCAAACGCATTTGCCCGGCATCGTGACCCATTAGCACGACCTGGTGTGCTTC
The DNA here is from genome assembly GCA_039033695.1 of Pseudomonadota bacterium. Lineage (GTDB taxonomy): Bacteria > Pseudomonadota > Gammaproteobacteria > Steroidobacterales > Woeseiaceae > CALBPI01. The sequence continues at coordinate 27,172 of JBCCCC010000023.1, forward strand.
ACCTTCATCGGTAATCAGCGTCATGATTGCCGGACGGTCCAGCAGCAAGAGGCCGGACAGCGCGCTGCGATCTGCGATGCAGCGCAGCCCGGCATCGACGGCTTGTGAACAGCCGGACGCGCCCGCGCGCGAGTATTGTTGTCCCCATAGGCCGAACAATGCCTCGAATGCGCTGTCACTGCCGGTGCGCTCACGATTGTCACTGAGCCATGCCTGCAGTGTTGGTGCCAGTTGCGCTGGCGATTCGACGGGCTGGGTTGCAACCGCAACGCGCTGCGGTTGTGTCGGGGCAGGCACTGGCTTGACTATCGCCGTCTCCGGCTCAGCCGTCTGCCTCGTAGTGTCTCGATTGCTCCAATATGCAGCAGCGGTCAGAACGGCCAATATGGCGCATGCGGTACCGAGAATCAGCGGCATCGGGTTGTGGGACTTGCGGCTCGCGGTACCATTACGACCAAATACCTCATTGGCCGCAGCCTCAACAAGCCGCTTGTCAACGGTGTGTTGCTCGCGGCTCCAGGCACCCAGCAGTGCTCGATCCGAGATCAGGTTCATCAACCTTGGTATGCCGCCGGACAATTGATGAATTGTCTTTTTGGCTCTCGCTGACAAAATCGGTTGCAGCGCGCCGGCAACAGCCAGCCGGTGATCGAGGTACTGTCCGGCCTCCAGGCTGTTGAGGGGCAATAGGTGATAGCGTGCAGTTAC
>JBCCCC010000024.1:0-26846 GCA_039033695.1 Pseudomonadota bacterium
GGTGCGAGCGCGACTCGGCTCATGCCGAGATCGCGCACTTACGTGCTGAACTGCGCGCATAACGCCGGGCGGGCGAGTAGCACGCAGCCCCGAGCGTTCAGCGGACCGATCTCACGCGAAAGATCAGGCGCTATAGCGCATGCCAGCCGAATCCATCGCCTTTCCGGTAGTAAACGGCAACGGCACGACCATAGAGCTCGCGCTCGTGGATCAAACCAAAATAGCGCCCGTCCCGGCTTCGGCCCCGATTGTCACCAATCGCCAGGAACATGTTGGGGGGAATCACAACATCAAGAACGTCAGGGCCGCCACCGCTGGCAAGATTAAGCCGGGCGCGGCGAGTCGCAAACTTTTCTTGATTCACTGCCGCCACGTCACTTATTCGTTCGCCGTTGATCGTCAACCTGCCGTCGACAAGACGAACCGAGTCACCGCCGATCGCCACAATTCGCTTGATTAGGCGCGCGCCGTCATCGGGCGAATCAAAAATCGCGATGTCGCCGCGAACCGGTGCACTGCTGTCCATGATGTCGATCTTCGTGAATGGAATCCTTAGTCCGTACGCGGCCTTGTTAACGACCACACGATCGCCTGGCATGAGCGTGAATTCCATCGAGCCGCTGGGCACGTAGTAGTGATCGGCAAGCGACGACCTCGCGGCGGATAGCGCCAGCAACAGCACGAGCAGCGGCGTCCACTCAGATCTTAGCAACGCGTTAAGTCTCGCCATAATGTCCCCACAAGCTAAACCGTACAGGTGTTACGCCGCTTGACGTCCAGCAGCAAAGGCTTCGACGTCTCGCAGCGACGATGGTTCCGGGACTCGTATGCCGCGCACACCTGCAAAACCTCGGAACGTGAATCGCAAGTAGCAACGGTATCGCCCGCGTAGGCCCGACACCGCGCGCAGCAGCGATTCGCGCCTGCGGGACAACATACCAAACCGCGCAATGATGATAGGGCTATCGCAGTGCCTTGCTTCGGTACACGCCGAAGTGCACAAACGGCGCTTCGCTTATCTGACCAACCGCGACGTTGTCAGGAACGGCGTTGCGCACTGGCGGCAGACTCACCAGGTAGGCCGTGATGGCCTGCAGGTCATCCTGGGTCAGGCCAGCGTAACTGCGCCATGGCATCACACCAACTTGTTGACGCCCCGACGGATCTCGCCCATGCAAAATTGCGGTCGCAATGTCCGCACGCGTCCATTGGCCAATACCAGTATCAGGGTCCGGCGTCAGATTCGCCGGGAACACGACCCCGGGATTCTCGTTTTGCAATGGATTGGAGTAGGCGATGCCGATACGCGAGCCGGCTAATCGCCGAGACAAATCTGGCTCACCGATGAGTGCGCCGTCAGTGTGGCAGGTGCCACATCCAAGCAACGACACGAGGTACGCGCCCTGCTTGACCTGGACCGGATCGGCGTCGATCGAAAGCTCCGGGTTCAATGGCGCAACACTGGTCGCTGGTTCAACCTGCTCATAGTCAGCCAGCGGTTCATACCGCGGCTCGGACTGACTCATACAACCCGCGATCAACACGATCGTCACAGCAGCAACACCCAGAGTCGCGGCTGAACGGCCCGAAACACCTGCGGTTTCAGGCGGCATTGATTTGAACCCGATGGCTCGACTGCGCTTTGACCTTTGTCTCGAAACCAGACGGTTTGACAACCAGCAAGTCGCAGGATAGACGGTCCATCAGGCGCTCCGCCGTATTGCCAATAATGTGGCGCTGGATGAACCCGCGAGAGACCGCACCCATGACCAGCACATCGACATTGTGCTGAATCGCAAACGCTGGCAGCACGGCTCGCGCACTGCCTTCAATATGGTGCACTGCATCCTGCGGCACATTGCATGCCTGAGTAACGCGATCGGTCGCAGCCCGATGCTCCGCCCTGACCTGGCTCGTAATGCCTTTAACGTCGGCCACGACCGGGACCATGGTGCCAGCCCCAATACTGGCAATAACCGGTGCCGGGTCGTAGCTATGCAGGACGCTAAGGCGCCCGTTCGCAGCTTTCGCCAATGCCTGAGCCTCGGCAATAATCGCCTGATCCAGGTCCGCGGGCTTGTCGTTGGCATGCATCGGATCGATGGCTGCGCACACATGCAGCAAGTCATCCTCGTCAAGGCTAGGTCGCGCGATCAGCAGCGGCACCGGGCATTGACGAATCAGGTTCCAATCGTCATTCGAGAAGATGCCGCGTTTGAGCGCATGATGATAGTGATTATTCCGAATCACCATCCGCGGCTTGCTTTGCAAGACCTTGCGCACGATCCCCTCATAGGCCGGCTCATCCCATGCGACGTCGACACTGACCGTAAACCCTTCGTCGCGCAGTGGCTTGGCAATGTCCTCTAGTCGGTCATGGTGTTCTGTCAGTAGCTTTTTCTTGGCAGCTATCAGATCTTCGGAGTCAAACAGCCGTTCGCCAGCGATATAGGTATCGAAGACACATGAGAAAAGCTCGATACCAGAGCCGAACGCCTCAGCTATCTGCGTGGCGCGGCCCAGAGCGGCAAGCTCTTCAAGATCATCATCAACAACGACCAGAATCGTATTGTGGTTATCGGCCATTACACCCTCCCGCGAACATATACCGCCAAGGTGCCGCAAGCACTCAGGGCGGTACATACGCAGTTCTACCTACCCTGACTACTGGTGAATGGCCTAGACTGTCATTCGCGATGCGGGCAACCTGCCCTTTGTGCGATCAAACAAAGAAGCGTGCATTGAATACAGAACTCGCCAACACCCTGCTCGACGCGACGATTGTGGTTCTGCTCGTTGTCGTATCGGTGGGCTGCGCGATACATGCGCTGATGAACAAACGCGATCCGCGAGCGGCAATCGGCTGGATCGCTCTGTGCCTGCTGGCGCCTGTCTTCGGCCCGCTCTCGTATTGGCTTCTCGGCGTCAATCGAACCAGCAGGCATGCCGAAGCACAGGCGCGGACCACCAAGACAGCAACCCTGACGCATTTTGAGCTTATCGGCGACGGTCCTGTACGAGAGCCGCCGCCGCCCACCAGTGGCAATAATGTGCAACCGATGTTCGATGCCGAACAGTCGTTCAGCGCGATGCTGCAAGCGATCGACGAGGCGACGCAGCAGATATGGATGAGCCAGTATATCTTCGAGGCGGCAGGTGTCGGCGACCGGTTCATCACGGCACTGATTAACGCTGCTGGCCGTGGCGTCTCCGTGCACGTGATTCTTGACCGGGTTGGCGCCCTTTACTCCTGGGGCAGCACAAGGCGCCGACTGCAACGCGGTGGCGTTCGCGTTGCGATGTTCCTACCGCCCGTGTTCAGACCTTTCGCCTGGCGCCTCAATCTGCGCAATCATCGCAAGATCCTTGTGATTGACCATGCGCTTGCATTTACCGGCGGCATGAACATCCGCAACGGCTACTTGGCTGGGCAGGATGGTCGGCCGGCACAAATCTACGACACGCACTTTGCATGTCGTGGCCCAGTAGTTGAAGATCTCGCGCGCGTGTTGTGGGACGACTGGCAATACGCCAGTGGCGAACACATCGCGCAAACCCCAGCGCATACGACCGCAACCGGTAACACACAGTGCCGCGTTACGATCGACGGCCCGGACAACCATGTCGACCTGCTGACGGTCACCATTCAGGCCGCCATCGCGTCCGCGACATCGCATGTGCGCATCATGATGCCCTACTTCTTGCCGCCTCGAGAGCTGGCTTCTGGTCTGCAGGCAGCCGCAATTCGCGGTGTCGCAGTCGATATCGTCATTCCCGCGAGAAACAACCTGCCCTTTGTGCATTGGGCAATGATGCACATGTTCAAGGATCTGCTTCGCTACGGCATTCGCGTGCATTGCCAAACAGGCGCGTTCAACCACAGCAAGCTGATTACAATCGATCATGACAGATGCCTATTCGGCTCAGTCAATATCGACTTCCGAAGTCTGCGGTTGAACTTCGAACTGGCGATCGAGGCGTGGGATCGCGCGCTCACCGCGGCACTTATCGACCACATCGACGCGCGAATCGCCACAGCAGATTTAGTCACACTTGACGGCGTTACAACGTTACCGGCCTGGGTACGATTTCGAAATGCGCTTGCCTGGCTGGCCTCGCCCTATCTTTAACCGGATTCGCTTGCACGATCAATGCACGATACCCGCTTCTTCAAGCAAGATATTCGTGCGAACCAGCTCGGCCAGATTCTTTGCCGCCATCTTTTGCATCACGCGCGCGCGATGTATCTCGACAGTACGTTGGCTGACACCGAGCTCATACGCGATCACCTTGTTGGCTTTTCCCGCGGCGACTAACGCCATCACTTGCCGCTCGCGCGGCGACAGGTTCTCAAAGCGCTCCGCCAGCGCTTCCTGTCTTTGGCAACTGGCCGACGCGGCTTGCGCCTGACGAAGTCCCGCGTTGATGCTGTCGAGCAAATCCTGATCCCGGAACGGTTTCTGAATAAAGTCAAACGCGCCGTCGCGCATGGCACGTACCGCCATCTCTACCTCACCGTGGCCCGTAATGAACACAATCGGATTGGTGATGTGTTGCCGACCAAGCTCCGCCTGCAGGTCTAACCCGCTCATACCTGGCATACGAATGTCGATGACGAAGCATGCCGCGGGATCTGGCGTAAAGCGCGACAGAAAGTCCTGTGCAGATTCATAACATTCGCAATCAATGCCAACAGTCTTCAACAGGAAACTCGTGGCATCTCGAATGGCCGAATCGTCATCGATCAAGTGCACGCAACCTAGTTCACTCGTCGCCGTCATTTTCTGCTCCTTGCCGGTACTCCGGCAGCACAAACCAGAACACGGAACCGCCGTCGTCTGGTTGATCAAAACCGATTTGGCCTGAGTGGGCGTCAATGATTGACTTGGAGATCGATAACCCCATCCCCATCCCTTTTGCCTTGCTGCTGACAAACGGATCGAAGAGCGTATCTCTCAATGCCGCATCGACGCCCGGCCCGTTATCAACAACCTCAAGCCGAATTCCATTACTAGCCCTCGACGTACGAACCGTCACCGATTGACGGTCGGCTGGCAGCTTGCGCGCCTCATCAATAGCATTGCGGAGAAAATTGAGAATTACTTGCTCTATTTGCACTGGATCGGCCATCACGGCGGCGTTTTCGCCTAGCGCAAGGTGCAACTCGATGCCCGAGTGCCTGACGTCAATCTCAACTAACGGTAAAAGGTCGGTAACCAACGAATTTAAGGAACACTTGCTTCTGCTACTCTCATGGCGGCGCGTCAATTGGCGGATCTTGCGTATGACGCTGCCCGCGCGCTCTGCCTGCTGGCTGATACGCGAGCAAATCGCCCGTAACTCGTCGTCATCCTTGTCCGGCTTCCCAAGTAATCGCTCGCCAACGCCGGCATAGGTGACGATGGCTGATAATGGCTGGTTAAGTTCATGCGCGAGACCGGCCGCCATCTCTCCCATCTGAGTCAACTGCGCCACGTGCGCAAGCCGCTCGCGCTGGGTCTTGATTTCCTCTTCGATCGCATGCTGCTCGCTGAGATCCTCGAACATACAAATCAGGATGGGGCGTTTGCGCTTGTGTAACACAACCGCCGCATTGAATGTGCGCACGGGCACATAGTGGCCCTGTTTATGACGCACCTTGTGAACACTCGACAGGTACTGGGTATCGCCCGCGATCAAGCTGTCAAAACCACTGCGCAGTGACAGCTGCTCATCGGTATGCACGAAGCGCGTCCCGTGCCGCCCAATGAACGCCTCTTCGTCATAACCGAGCATGTCGCAGGCCGACTCATTCACATTCAGTATCAGGCCGCGCGAATCCATCGTCACAATACCAATGGGTGCATAGTTCAGCACCGCGGCATGCTCGAGACGTTCATCCTCAAGCGCCTGCTCTGCCTTACGCTGTGAGGTCACGTCAATGACCGACGCGACGAACACAGCATTGTCGTCAAACGTGGTGGTTGAAAGATGCAATTGCGCCGGATAAATCTCACCGCAGGCTCGCCGACAGTCCACCTTAAGGTTGAAGGATTGGTGGTGACCTTCGTCAATGAGCTGCATAGCGCGCTCCAGACGCGCATACGAATTTGCGGTAACGAGATCCGCCAGGCATAGCCCGGGGCCGACGACCTCGTCCGCGCCATAGGACGTACTTGCGGCGCGATTCGCATAGTTGACGCGCAGGCTTTGCCGCTCCAGCACGTATAGCGCGTTAATGGACTCCTCCAGAATATCGCCGATTGCCGATACACGCGCGCGCAACCGATTACGTTCGGTCAGATCGTGAATAATGGCCGTGAAGACGCGTTTGTCTCCAGAGTTCGATTCGCTGAGGGACAGATACGCCTGGAATCTGCTGCCATCTTTGCGCTGACAGGTAAGCTCGCGACCCACACCAATAATGTGCCTCTCGCCTTCATCCAGATAGCGCCTGATGAAGTCGGGGTGCCGCGTCGCAATGTCAGATGGCATAAGCATGCCGATACCACCGGCCCGGACCTCAGGTTCCGCATACTGAAACAGTTGTGCTGCGGCGGCGTTATAGTTCAGCAGTTCACCGTGCTCATCAATACTGACAATCGCATCCACTGCGCCATCCAGTATCGCCTGCAAGGTCGCGATATCGCTTGTTGGGACAGCGCTTTCCATCGTGCAATTATCGAGCATCTACGATTGCATGTCGAACCAAAGGCTGCCTTGCGCCGAAAGCCAATGCGTTGCAATACGTAGTTGCCTTAGCCCTGGCGCGGCAGATACGACTGCCGTGACCCGGCATCTTCAAACACTATCGAGTTCTAGTCAGGCACTGTGACCATGAATGAGCACGAGTATAAGCAACTACTGGATACGCTAATGCGCAAACGCATTGAGCTGCAAAAGCGTGCCGTTGCTTTGTCGGATGACAATCGCACGTCGCTCAGCCGGAATCTATCGGAACAAGCTGTTCAACTCGAGAACGCCGACGCGCTCGCCGAGCTTGGCAGAGAGGTGATTGATGAACTTGGCAAGATCAATATGGCGCTTGCCAGAGGAGAGACCGGACAGTACGGCGTGTGTATCGAATGCGGCGATTCAATCCCATTGCCGCGTTTGCGCGCCGTTCCCTGGGCAGCACATTGCGTCACTTGCGCCATCAACAACGAGGTCCGCAAGCTACGGTAGTGACCGTTCGATCGACGCTATGTATGGACTTACGGCACCGGATAGACGTAAGGGATGAAGTCATACTTCGGCTGCAAAAAGCTCACAATATCCACCATTTGTTGGACGGTCATGACACTATTGTAGTCAGTCATAATTGAGGTGCCGTCCGGATTCGCCACCTCATCCCGTGGGCCGCGCAAATCGTGCGAGGGGTGAATGATTGACGTAACAAGATCACCGTAGGTCTTGATATTGGTGACTGGCCCGCCGAGTTGAACGAGCACCGGACCATCCCGCATCGTCTCGTCGGCAGGCAACGTCACACCGCTTACGGTGTGGCACTGCTGGCACTGCAAGTTAATAAACGCGATCTCGCCACGCGACACGTTCCCTTCCGGCAGAACAAAACCGCGCGCTTGCGCGGATTCTTCTGTACAGCCGCTGATGATCAAGCCCAGAAAACCAAGTATCGCCAGTGCAATAAAACGAAGCCTTGCCATATCCCACTCCGTGTACGAGCCATAAGCACGCCGAGGCTACGCCTATAAGCGAGCCCGCGGAATACGTATTTGCCCCGGATCGCGACGCCATAGCCGTCGCGCGTCAATGCGCCAACTACGTATGGCGGACCCGTCGCCCATTGCTACGCTGAACATCCACTTTGCTAGATATTGGCGGTAATAGAATGCTCACTATGATGTTTTCGGGTTACCCGCAGCGTAAGACGATCGCATACGTGATCTCCCTGTCATTGCTGCTACTGTTGGCTAGTACCGGTGGCTGCACGACGATGAGAAGCGGTGCGCATCAGGCTGATGATGCAGACCTGCGCAACTACCGCTATTTCACGTGGATAGCGCCAGATCCGTGGATCGTATCGGCGGAATACACGACGACCGTAAGCCCCCTAACCCGACGCAAGATCTCCAAGGCACTGAGAGCCGCGTTCGAAGATGCTGGCTATGTGTTTGTCACGAATAAATCCGAGGCCGACTTCGTCGTGGCCTACACGATTGGTACGCGCGAGAAAATCGATGTAGCGGCTTATCCCGTGATCTATCGACGCGACTGGGATTGGTATCCATACAGCCGAGACTACCCTCATACCGGCCATACCACGCACAGCTACACGGAAGGCACGCTTGGCGTCGATATCTTTGATGCCAGGACGCGCCAACCCGTTTGGCATGGCTGGGCTACCAAACGAGTCGCAGTATCGGATCTTGACGATCCGTCTGACTCGATACGAAAAGCGGCAGAGGCCATCGCCTCCCATTTGCCGCTGGGAAGTCAGTAGCAAGGTCGCATAATGCCAAGCACGCGAGTAAGCAGGGCCAGATTGGCCAATCTGCAGACGCAACACCGGCCCACAGCAATAGCGAGGCGCCTATCAAATGGCCGTTCACCCGTCTATCTCGGTGATGTTGTGCTCGGCAGCATAGATGGTTGCATCACATCTTTTGCCATTATTTCGGCCGCTCATGGCGCGGGACTATCGGCGACATTGGTTGTTGTACTTGGGCTCGCCAATATCATTGCCGATGGCTTCAGTATGGCGGTAAGCAACTATCAGAATGTACAAGCCGACAGCGATGTACTCGAACGACTCCGCCGCGAGGAAGCCGAACACATCGCGCTGGTGCCCGATGGCGAGAGAGAAGAGCTCCGGCAGATATATGCAGCCAAGGGACTCAGCGGAGAAGCGTTGGAGCAGCTCGTTGAAGCGATAAGCAGTGATGTCCAAACCTGGATTACCACTATGCTGCATGAGGAGCACAAGGTATCCACGCTGGTTGCGAATCCACTCCGTGCAGCGCTGTCGACTTTCGCCGCCTTCGTTGTGTTCGGTACGTTGCCGCTGCTGCCGTTCGCGCTGTTCGGTTCACTCGATCGAATGGTCTACTGGCTAAGCGCCGCTGTTGCCGCAGTTTGCTTCTTTATCGTTGGTGCCATCAAAGCATGCGCTGCCGGCAGATCAACCTTCGCTGGCGGTCTGCGCGTGATGGCGATAGGGCTCATGGCTGCGTCGCTCGCACTTGCCGTTGGGACGCTGGCCTCACACTAGAGAAGCTTCAAGCGCAGCCATCGCCAGTTCGAAATCACGAGGAGCGTTGTTATTAGCGATCTGTCGCGCGAAGGTACTCCTGTTCGAGCACAAGAAGGTCCTTACGCCGTTCCTTAACGCGCTTGGCAGGATTACCAACATATATTGACCATGGGTCAGTCGACCGGGTTACGACCGACATCGCGCCAACCGCCGTGCCCTCGCCCATCTCGACACCAGGGAAAACCACTGAGTTAGCGCCAACAATACTGTGTCGTCCCAGCACGACCCGCGCCCTGCGCTCGTTCTTGAACTGCGTCGGCACAGTCGGGTTTGTCATCGTCTCGCCGGAGTAATCATCGCTTTGTGAGAACACCTGACAGCCATACGCCAGACCGCAAAAGTCTTCTAGACAAACGCCTTCGGTGCCACCTGCAATGTTAGAAAACACGGCAAGGTGCACGTTTCTTCCTAGTGAGACCCGCCCGGAGACCACACAAAAGTCATCAATTCGCGAGTGATCTCCAACTTCGATCAATTCCGGGTTGTAGATAGCCGCCCTGTCGCTGATCCGTACATTCAGCCCCAACGACTTGAAGTTGAGTGACGCTAACTCGGTTTCTGTGAGAAATGGCATACAACTAACCCTAGTCCTTTGCTTCTTATTGTGTGTCACGAAACGCCATTTTGTGAGACAGACCTCACCTTTCGGCGAGCCCTGCTGTGCTACATTATGGAAACTCAATTGTAGCAGCCAACCAATAACCGCGAGCGCGCAATCACCGCGGCTCTCGAGGCGATACAGCCATGCCATCAATTTCTGTCGTCATCCCCGTCTACAACGCAGCGCAAACCGTCGGTGCGCTGTGTGATGCGCTGCAACCGGTTCTGGATCGGATCGCGGACAACTATGAAATCATACTGGTGGATGATGGTAGCAAGGACACATCGGCGAGCGTCATTGCCGATCTGGCTCGCACGCATAGTCATGTCACTGCCATTGAGTTGGGCCGCAATTATGGCCAGCACAATGCCTTGCTGTGCGGCATTCGCGCCGCACGAATGTCAATGATCGTCACAATGGACGATGACCTCCAGCATCCGCCAACACAGATCGAAGTGCTCCTAACTGCCATGGGTGACAACCACGATGTTGTTTACGGCGTTCCCAAAAAGGAGCAGCACGGCCTGATGCGCAATATGGCATCCCGGCTTACAAAGATCGCGCTTCAAGGTGCTATCGGTGTCGAGGCTGCCCGAAATGTAAGCGCGTTTCGCTTATTCCGCACCAATCTCCGCGATGCTTTTGACGATTTTCGCAGCCCCTCGGTTTCGATCGACGTGCTGCTCACATGGGCGACCGCACGATTCACCAGTACTCGTGTTGAGCACCAGCCAAGAGCCATTGGCGAATCGAATTACACCCTGCGAAAACTGGTCGCACATGCGTTCAATCTGATGACGGGGTTTTCCGCGCTACCATTGAAGTTCGCCAGCATCGTCGGCTTCGGCTTGACCTTGTTCGGCATCGGTATTCTCGCGTTTGTGCTGATTCGCTATTTCACGCTGGGCACCAGTGTTCCCGGCTTCGCGTTTCTGGCATCCATAATTACCATTTTCTCGGGCGCACAACTGTTCGCGCTAGGTATCTTTGGTGAGTATCTAGCCCGAATGCATTTCAGAACACTGAATCGCCCGGTCTACCATGTGCGTGAACATCAGGCATCTGATCTCCCCAGTGACGAACGCAAGGCCGCGTCAATTGTTCAGGCCCGATCGGGCACGAACAGGCACTAGCCGGTTTTGCAGGCCAGCATTCACAAGCAGGCATATCGTTTTGTTGCCATTGGGCTTGCCAGCAATGCCACCGCATACGTTGCGTATCTGGCACTAACCAGTCTGGATTTGCGCCCGACTATGGCAATGACGGTAACTTACGTTGCGGTCACGGCCGTCTCATTCATCGCCAATCGACAATGGACATTTTCTCATCGTGGCTCCATTACGCGAGCTGCGATTCGTCAGGCATGGCTATATTTGATTGGCTACCTCATCAACTGGTCAGCACTGGTCTTCTTCACAGAAGTCATGCATCTTGCGCACCAACTCGTCCAGGCTGCAATGATTGTGTTTCTTGCCTGCCTTTTCTTTATAGCGCAACGCTACTGGGTTTTTCCGCAGCGCTCGCGCGACGGAACCGGCGAGCATGAAATGAGTAACGTCTGATGCGAATCCCGTTCAATAAAGCCTTCATGACTGGCAATGAGTTGAGGTACGTCGAGGACGTCCTGCGCCATTCCAAAACCAGTGGCGATGGCGTGTATACCGACAAATGCCAGCGTCTGATGGAGCAACGCTTCGGTGCAGCGAAGGTACTGCTGACGACATCTTGCAGCACGGCACTCGAGTTGGCCGTGCTTCTTGCAGACCTTTCGCCCGGCGATGAGGTTATTCTGCCATCCTTTACCTTTGTCTCGACAGCCAATGCGCTGATATTGCGCGGCGTTGTACCACGATTTGTCGACATTCGACCAGACACCAAGAATCTCGATGAGAATTTGATTGCGGCGGCGATTACGCCACGTACGCGTGCGATCATGCCCGTTCACTACGCAGGTGTCGGTTGTGACATGCGCGCAATTATGGATATTGCTCAAGCGCACAGCCTGATGGTCATCGAAGACGCCGCGCAGGGTGTCAATGCGCGCTTCGAAAGCGACTATCTCGGCACGATAGCGCCCCTCGGTGCTTATAGCTTTCACGAGACAAAGAACTACTCTGCCGGCGAATGTGGCGCCATTGTCATCAACGACCCCGCGCTCATAGAGCGCGCCGAGATACTGCGGGAAAAGGGTACTAATCGTAGCCAGTTCAATCGGGGCCAGGTCGACAAATACACCTGGGTTGACATCGGCTCATCTTTTCTGCCGTCGGATCTCCTGGCGGCAGTGCTGTACGCCCAATTGGAGGCGATGGACGCAATTAGCGCCCACCGCGAGCGCATTTATGAACACTACATGAGGCGAATGCAGCCACTTGCCGAGGACGGCAGAGTGTCGCTACCGGTAATCCCTGACGAATGTCAGAGCAACTACCATATGTTCTATCTGACAACGACAGACATTGAGGAGCGCACCGCTCTCATATCGCACTTACGTCAACGCGACATCCTGGCGGTGTTTCATTACGTGCCGCTGCACAATGCGCCTATGGCTCAGCAGCTCGGATTGCCGCAGCATGAGTTACCAGTCACGCAAGCAGTGAGCGAGCGATTGGTGAGGTTACCTATGTATTGCGAATTGACAACAGCCGATATCGACAGCGTCTGCGATGCCGTCGTCGAGTTCTATTCCGGTGACTGACCCGAAGGCTCGATACGCTCATAAACCCACCACCATTCATGGTGCGCTACCAAGCGAACCCGATCACGGTAATGCTTGAAGATGGCATCGCGATCGTCCGTCGGCGATCGCACAACAAAGTAGTCGTAGTTCTCGCCGCCATTGACCTGCCAGTCAAACTGGTATGGCTGCCAGGCCAGACCATCGCCAAATGGCGGCGCCTTACCCGGCTTATAACGCACGACTGTGCCGTAGAATGAGCCGAAGTTGAAATCAACGACGCCTCGCCGCTCCGATTGATACCAGGACACATAGTGCATAAACACAGGCGCGACGAATTGATTACTACGCAACTGCGGCACAAACGCTGCCACCCGTTGCGACGGCGGTATCTCCTCGATCGCTGCATTGAAACCCCGCGCCTGCACGTCGAACGCAGAAAAGCGCAGCATGTTCACTGCCAGACAAACAGCCACAACTGCGATACCTAAAACCTGCCATCGATAGGTTGTTGATGCTGTCGTTGGCTCCCAGAGAAACAACCAGGCCAACACAACTACAAATCCGAACCTGTCGTACAGAAAGGCGGTGCCCATTGCATATGTAGGAAACCCAAAGTAGACAACCAATGCAGCCACAAACATGAACCACTTGCCCACGGCACGCGTCAACTTGAAACGGCTGACCAGCGGCAATGAAATGAGTGTGACAAACATAAGCCATGCAATAGGCATGAACTTGCCGTCGAGCCCTGCGGTTTGCGACACCAGTTGCGACAATTTGATCGGAAAGGGCCGAAACACAACGGTGTTGTCGGCCATGTAGGTTTCACTACCTAACGCACTCGTTAGCCACAACGCTATGAATGGCAACGGCGCCGCATAGGCCAGACTCATGGCCCCCAACCGTAACGGTGTCCGATAGCGCTGGCCTATCAGCCACGCTAGCGATAACAGGGCGAACAGACATAGCACGAGCAGATGGGAACCGAGCAGGAACACCGAGAACGTCGCGACCAAGAGCCCATTGGGGACCGTCGGGCTCCGATCAAACTGCGCAGTCAGTAGTAGCAGCACCAGACCGAAAGGCAACGCAAAGAAGAAAGGGAAAAATCCCCAATGAAAAGAAAAACTGTAGGTCAGCGGTATCGCAAGCCATCGCAGTGCTTTGATGCCACCGAAGTCCTCAAGCACGCGCCCAAACAGCCAGGGCATTGCGACGATGACGAACGTCGATAATAGTTTCGTTGCGACACTCACCGGCATGACGAATCCCAGCACGGCCAGAATAACCGTGCCGGTCAGGTAGGGCGTCATCCAATTGAAAAAGAACAGGTCCGTGAACATCGGGTTGCCGCGCCACAGTTCATTGAGCGCGGCTGCTTGTGCGGCCTGTCCCGGCAAATCGACACCCGGCAGGTAGTCCGTAAGCCAAATTGGCACCGCGGCGAGCAGCAGCGCGACAAAAAAGAGCCGCTCATCGTCCAGGCGAATGCCGTCGAACTTACTGCGGCTATTGGTGCGGCCAACTGCGGGTGTTTGTTCAGTCTGCATAGCGCTCCCAAAAGGTGACGATTTGCGTTCAACGTATTGAATTGGTTGGGAAGCTAACATAATTTGCCGTCGGAGCCCGTGGCGCCGCGCACAATTCGTGGCCGTATCACGAGGCGCGGACATGCATCAGACACGTTTGTTGGTGTAGTGTTGCCCGCTGCCATGCGCCAAACCTCGTACAGGGACGCCATTGATGACTGATACTTCTGACGCCACGACCACACCGAGTAGAACGACCCGCTTGCTCCGCGTCGTTGAAGCGCTCGGCAACGCGCTGCCGCACCCCGTAACGCTTTTTGCGCTGTTCGCATTGGGTATCGTGCTACTCAGCGGGCTGCTGGGCGCGCTTGATATCTCGGTGGTCGACCCGCGGCCGGAAGGCGCGCGCGGGCGCGCGCCCGACGGCATGATCGAGGTTATCAGCCTGCTGAATGCGGATGGTCTGCGCCGCATCATTCTGAACCTGGTCACCAACTTCACCAATTTCGTGCCGCTAGGCACCGTCCTCGTGGCTCTGCTCGGTGTGGGTGTCGCGGAAAAGTCAGGGCTGCTAACAGCGCTGATCCGCGGCATGGTATTGAAAGCCAGTCCGCGCACAGTCACTGTCACTATCGTGTTCGCGGGAGTGATCTCTAACACGGCCTCAGAGATGGGCTATGTCGTACTCGTACCGTTGGCCGCCGTTGTGTTCTATTCACTAGGTCGCCATCCGCTGGCGGGCCTGGCAGCAGCATTTGCCGGCGTGTCTGGTGGCTACAGCGCCAATCTGCTACTCGGTACCGTCGATCCGTTACTTGCCGGTATTACGCAGGAAGCCGCTCGCCTGATCGATCCGCAGTACACAGTCGATGCCAGTGCCAACTGGTTCTTCATGTTTGTCAGTACCTTCGTCATCACAGCGATCGCGAGCATCGTGAGCCTGAAAATCGTGGAGCCTGCCTTGGGCCCGTATGACAAGAAGCAGGCCGGTTTCGATGAAGCGGATGAGCAACGACTGGACCCGCTCACGTCTAACGAGAAGCGCGGGCTCAAGATGGCCGGCCTCGCCGCGCTGGCACTAATACTGCTCATTGCCGTCATGGTAATCCCCGAAGGTGCTGTGCTGAGGAACCCGGAGACTGGTGAGATACGCAACTCGCCTTTCCTGCGCGGAATCGTTGCGCTGATTTTCGTATTCTTCCTGATCCCTGGCGTCGTCTATGGCAAGGTGGTGGGCACGATCCAATCTGATCGAGATGTGATTGATGCTATGGCGCATGCGATGAGCACGCTTGGGCTCTACATTGTCCTGGTCTTCTTCGCCGCCCAGTTTGTTGCATTCTTTGGTTGGACTAACCTTGGCGCAGTGACGGCGGTTACCGGTGCGAGCTTTCTACAGAACATTGGCCTGACCGGCCCCGCGGTATTCTTCTTCTTCATTTTGATCTGTGCATTCATCAACTTGATGCTGGGCTCGGCATCGGCGCAATGGGCGGTGACTGCACCGATATTCGTCCCTATGCTCATGCTGTTAGGCTACAGCCCCGAGGTGGTCCAGGCCGCCTATCGAATCGGTGACTCAAGCACGAACATCATCACGCCGATGATGAGCTATTTCGGCCTGATCATGGCGTTCGCAAGCCGCTACGTGCCCAAGGCCGGTGTCGGCACTCTGATCGCAATGATGCTGCCCTACTCGGTTGCCTTCATCACGCTGTGGTCGTGTTTCTTCTTCATCTGGGTCTTCGTGCTCGGCATGCCGGTCGGACCTGCCGCACCAACCTATTACACACCAGTCTGACGCCTGACCTGTCGCGCCTTCGCGTGAGAAGCGAGAGACTGGCAGGTCACGTGCATAGATCAATAACTGCATGCACTGTTTACGGCTTGTCTGAATAAACACTTGCCATTACAAATGAGAATGATTATCATTTGTATCTATGAGCAAAGCAGAGTCTCGCTTGAGCACCGACAAGAAGCCGCAGGACCCTGCGATCGATGTGAATGCATTGTTCCAGGGCCAGCGCGAGATTCGCCTTCATTACCGTGGGGAAACCTACCGTTTGCGTATCACCCGAAACGACAAATTGATCCTTACCAAATAACTAACGCCAGCCAGCCAGCAATGCGCCAGCACGCCAGCGCCAGACATCAGGAGTTCCATGATGCTAGCTTGTGTGTGGCTTATCGTTGCCGCTTCTGCTTCCGCTACGCCGCCCCCAGAACGGGACGGACCGATCGATACGATCATCGTCGAGGCGAGCAAGACACCAACCACTGCCTCGGAGCTTGCCAGCTCCGTTACGACGATTGATACACAACGAATTCGCTACGAACTCGGTCAGGGAATCGAAGATCTGGTGCGCTACGAGCCTGGCATCGATGTCATCAATCAGGGCAGCCGGTTCGGCAACGCTGGCTTCAGTATCCGTGGTGTTGGCGGCAATCGCGTGCACATTGAAATCGACGGGGTGCCGGCTGCAGACGCGTTCTCCATTGGCGCCTTTAGCAATGCCAGTAGAGATTATGTCGATGTCGATATGATCAAGCAGGTTGAGATCGTGCGGGGCCCAGCCTCCGCCGTGTTTGGCTCTGACGCACTTGGCGGTGTTGTGAGTTTCGTCACCCAGGGTCCCGAGGATCTTGCGGGTGACGGTGGCTGGTATCTGGACGCCGGCGCCGGCTATGTTGGGGTCGATCACAGTCAAACGGCTCGCACGACACTCGCATGGAACGACGACACGAGCGGCGGCCTGTTGCGTGTCAGTGTCCGTGAAAGCGCGGAGCGCGATGCGCCGCTCGTCGACCCGCTAGATGATCAGTCATTGAACGTCTTCGGCAAGTTTCGATTCGGCCCGAGTCGCGATGGCGCGATTGAGGTCACCGCGGAACACTTTGTGGCCGACACATTAACCGATGTGAACAGTTTGGAAGGTGTTGAGGACTTCTCGGCGGCCTTCGGGTTTCCGTTTGTCGTTGACCGCAGTCGTGTCGCAGCAGACGACACCAAGAGCCGCTCGCGGCTAAGCCTAACTCAGCAATGGCTCGATGGGATGGCAGGAACCGACTTCCTTCGCTGGCGAGCCTACTATCAAGATAGCGAGACTCGACAGGACACGCTGGAGGATCGCGTTACCAATGCGGCGGGCAGCGCTTCCGCCGAGCTGCGTGAACGCAGTTTCCGCTTCGCCCAATCCTTATCCGGCATCGAAGTTAACGCGGCGAGCGCTTTCGACGTTGGTAGCATTGCACAGGAACTGTCCTATGGTCTGGAGATCGAGCGTACGCGATCCAGGCAGATACGCGATGGCCAGACGACGAACCTGCAAACCGGCGAGATCAGCAATGTCGTCGTACCGGACGAGTTTCCCGTCCGCGATTTCCCAAAATCAACGACGACGCGATGGGGCGCCTATCTACAGAGCCGTATCGATATGGGACAAATTACGTTGCTACCAGGTCTGCGCTGGGATCGCTTCGAGTTGTCGCCCGAGCCGGATGAAATCTTCACGGCAGACAATCCGATGATTGACACCGTAGAATTGAATGATCAGCGGGTGTCACCGAAGCTTGGCATGTTGTGGTCAATGACAGATCGCACCCAACTCTATGTTCAATACGCCGAGGGATTTCGAGCGCCACCGGTCAATGACGTCAACATTGGTTTCACCAACTTCCAGTTTGGCTACACCACCTTGCCGAACCCAGACCTTAAATCCGAAACCAGTGCCAATATAGAGATCGGCGCGCGTCATCATGGCGAGGTGATCAACTGGTCGCTCGCCACATTCCGCACCCACTACGACGACTTCATCGAATCATTGCAATTGGTCGATTTCGATCCGGTCAATAACCTCTTGGTATTTCAGTCTGTGAACTTGGATGACGTCGAAATCATCGGCGTCGAAGCCAGTATGGACGCATCTTTAGAGCGGCTGTTGCCAGGCCTGACAATCCGTGCGTCGGCAGCGTACGCAGAGGGAGAGAACCGCGCCAACGGTCGACCGTTGGCCAGCGTAGCGCCGCTAAACGGCGTGTTGGGTGCAGACTTTCGTGCACCGTCCGAGCGCTGGGGATTGAGCCTGGTTGCCAGTGCCGCAATGCGCCAGGACGGTATTGATCCAAGTGCCGGCGCGCTTCCCGCGCCTGCCGGCTACGTTGTCTATGACACCTTTGGCTATTGGCAAGCCAGCGACAACATCACGTTGCGCGCTGGCATCTACAACCTTGGTGACCATACGTACAACGCCTACCTCGATCTGCAAGGCCTACCCGCAAACACACCGTCGCCAGAGCGTTTCCAGCGTCCTGGTCGCTATGCGAGTGTCGCGTTCGAATGGCGACTGTAACTGCAACACCTGAATGAGGAAAACACCCATGGATATTCGACTCATACTAGGCACAATAATCGCGCTGCTGCTTACTGGCTGCGCGACGACCACTGCACCGTCAACCGAAACCGAGGCGCGAACGCCAGTTTACGATTATGCGCAAGTTGCAAACCCTTTCTTTGAACGCATCGCGACCACCGCAAGCGAGCGCGAGCGGGACCGACTTGCGATTCTCGCGATGCAAGGCGACTACCGTGTTGACTTTCATTTTCAGGAAACTGTGCCTCTAGCGGCGGGTTATGAACGCCGCGCAGACAAGACGACTGGTGGGTTTGAAACCGTATTTGTCGTTGAGAATGAACCGGGCAAAGTCGTGTTGCAGCACCTGTTGGTTATGCCGAGTGGCCACGTCATCAAGCACTGGCGCCAAGATTGGCAATTCGAGGCAACGCATCGGTTTGAATATGTCGCCGAGCAGACGTGGGAGTCACGCGCACTGGACCCGGAAGCCACACGGGGTATGTGGACACAATGCGTCTACGAGGTGTCCGATGCTCCGCGCTATTGCGGCAGCGGCAAATGGAACCATCGCTACGGCGTCTCTACCTGGACCAGCGACAGGACCTGGCGACCGCTTCCACGTCGCGAGTACACGATCCGCGACGACTACAACGCCCTGAATGCCGAGAACAGGCACACGATAACCGCAAATGGCTGGACCCACGAGCAGGACAATACGAAGACAGTCCGAGAGGGCCAGGCCACACGAGCAACGCTGGTGCGTGAGTTTGGCTTTAACGACTACCGCAACATCGATGGCTACGACTTCGCACCCGCCGTTGCTTATTGGGCACGAACATCTGACTACTGGACACGCGTGCGAGAAGCGTGGTCGCGTCGGCTCGCGCCCGGCGCCCGACTCGTGATTGATACCGCCATTGACGGTATGCCGATCATCGAAGGCACGTTTTCACAAGCCGAGTCGATAACGCAGATGAGTGCTTCGGAACAATACGAGGCGATCGAGGCATTACTATCAGCGCATACGCGTGTTGAGCAAAAGGTATCTGCGCTCAAATAGGCTAATGAGGGGCTTACCGCGATCGACTGAGCCCCTCACTGGCATATGGCGGAGTCTGATGGTGCGCTAGTGCTCGTGACCGCTATGGTCTTCGTGCGCCTGCTGCTCCGACCCGTAACTGGCATAGACGCGAAGCGCTGCATCACCGAAGAGAATAACGTCGTAGGGATCGATGCGATCACCAATTTCCATTCCCGGCGAGCCGATAGGCATGCCCGGAACGGCCAGGCCTTTCGCATCTGGCTTCTCGGCGACTAACCGTTTGATGTCGTCCGCTGGCACATGACCCTCGACCGTGTAGCCGTCGATGACAGCCGTGTGGCAGCTGGCCAGCGAACGCGGCACGCCACGCTCAGTCTTCACGGCGTTCATATCGTCGCTGTTGAGCGCCTCAACAACGAAACCCTCAAGCTTGAGATGCTCGATCCATACCTTGCAGCAACCGCAGCTTGGCGATTTGTGTACGGTGATCTTGAGCTCTGCCTTGGTCTCATCGGTGGCGGCACTGGTGTCAGCGTGAACGGGAACAACAGCTGTTATCAGCATCGCAAGACTCAGACTCAATAGTTTGTCCATTGGATATTCCAAAAACCTGTATTAGTTCGATAGATACCGCAGTTGTCGGCATTTTTCCAGCAACGGCGTCTTGTTCTGGCAAGGATCCAAGACTGCCGCTATGCTCGGCGCATGAAAAAGCTACTTCTCGCACTTTTGACACTGCCTTTGGTTGCTGCTGCGGCGGCACAGTTGAGCGGCCATGGCTACTTAATCACGGCAGTTGCACGTACCTATTTGCAAGGCAACGTAACCGCCAGTATTGATGACCATACGGCGTTTGATACGCGTGCTGTAGCGGCCGGCGCTGCACAACCATGGCCATTGGCAGCGCGTTACCCTGTCCCTTTGGATGCGGCGTTTGCGCAAGACCTTGAAGCAAACGATGCGATTGCGTTCCTGGTTGCGCACCAAGGCGAGCTCGCCTCCGAAACCTATTTCGGAAACTACGGCCCCGACAGCAAGACGAACTCGTTCTCCATGGCTAAGACCGTCGTCACGCTGCTACTCGGCATGGCTATTGAGCAAGGCATCATCGACGGATTGTCGCAGCCGCTGGTTGAATGGTTACCGGAGTTCAACGACCAACCATTCGCCCAGTCAGCAACCATCGGTTCATTGTCGTCAATGACTTCCGGCTATGAGTGGGACGAGCATTACTACAGCCCGCTCAGTCCGACGGTAAAGCTACTCTACGGCAGCGACGTTGAGCAATTTGTATTGGATGGCGAGTTTACCCGTGAGCCGGATAGCTATTTTTATTACTCGAGCGCGTCGACACAGCTACTAGCGGTCGCGCTGACACGCGCGTTGCGTCAGAGCGCTAAAGCCGAGTCCTTGAGTGCCTACCTCTCCACGCAGCTTTGGCAGCCGCTCGGCATGAATGCGGACGCCTTGTGGCACCTTGACAACAGCGGCCTGGAGCTTGCGTATTGCTGTCTGAACAGCAACGTAAGAAACTTCGCCCGCATTGGACAGCTCATGCTGCAAGAGGGCGAGTGGCGCGGCCAGCAATTGGTGCCCAAGTCATTTGTTAACGGTATGGTCACGCCTGGCATCGTCAGTTATTACGGCAACTCCACGTGGCTAAGGCACGATGGCTCACCCGACTATTATTTCCTGAGTGGCCACCTCGGGCAGTACGTGATCGTCGTGCCGGACCACGATCTCGTCATCGTGCGCCTGGGTCGATCGATGCCACATATAAGGCCCGTCGAGAAACTCAATGACTATGTCGAATACGCGCTGGCGCTGATCGATCAGGATGTGGGTGGGTGACAAGCCGCCGCAACACGCCAACGGCCTGCGACGAGGGATCAGACGATAGCAGCCGAGGACATGACACCAAGGCTTGCTCAAAACTGTAAGCGGTCTCGACGTCGAGCAACCGAGATGCAGGACCGCGCTGCTCAAGAATCAGGCAGATGCCAACCTGCTGACGAACCGCCGGTTGGCACTGTCACCAGTGTTATAATATTGCATTCCTGTCTGCCTGTTTCTACAATGCGCTATGAGTCCGTTTTGCCGTGAAAACCACCGCAGTAACATGATTACTGCGGGCCTGGTCGCGCTGCTGCTATCTGTGCAGGTCAGCGCCGCTGTGCATGGGATGGAATCGTCCAGCAGCCACGGTGATCAGGACTGTGAGCTTTGCCAGATTTTCGATCGACCAGCCGTTTTTCAAGTTGGCCCGGCCGCCACTTTCGAACGCTCAGCGTCGCGGGCGCTCGCCCAGGGCGGCGAATCACGCTGGCCACATGCTCAAACTAACTATCGAAATCCACCCGGCCGCGCACCGCCGCGCTCTCAAGAGCAACTGAGACACTAATACTCTTTTTCTGGCGGCACGCTCCGGCGCAGTCGCCCTGCCCCTGAGAACATCTGATGAAATCCAAAATCACCTGCGCGCTGCTTGCCGGCGTCGCAAGCATTGGCGTCGCCAATGCAGAAGAAACTAACCTTGACGAAATTGTGGTCACGGCCGCACCCCTCGGCCGCACCGCCGACGATCTGACCCAGCCAGTCGCAATTCTTGACAAAGAAGCCTTGCTCACCAAGGCGGCAGCATCCATTGGCGAGACGCTGGCCAATGAGGCTGGCGTGAGTGCCACCTACTTTGGTCCAGTCGCCGGCCGACCAGTCATTCGCGGCCAGGATGGGCCACGTATCAGTGTGTTGGCAACCGGCATAAGCACGCTCGATGTCGCGGACCTCAGCCCTGACCATGCGGTCCCGATTGAGCCTTTGTTTGCCGACCGGGTCGAGATCATCCGCGGCCCAGCCACGTTGTTGTATGGCAGCAGCGCGGCTGGCGGCGTGGTCAACGTCATCGATAACACATTGCCAACCGAGCCCGGCGAGTCACCATTCTCGGGCGCATTCGAAGCGCGCGGCGATACAGCTGCAGGCGAGCAAGCATTGGCGGCGCGGCTCGAGGGCACGCTTGGATCAATCAGCTGGCACCTGAATGGCTTTGATCGTGAATCCGATGACATTGAAATCGATGGGTTCGCGACCGCAGATCCCGCTGAGCGCCCGGAAGAAGAGGAAAGCGGCACGGTGCTGAACAGCGCTGGCGAAGCCGATGGGTTTTCAACGGGCGCGACAATCTTTACTGACCGCGCATCGGTTGGTTTCTCCTACAGCCAGTACAACACCAATTACGGTTTGCCTGGCCCCGAGGAAGAAGAGGAAGGCGAGGAAGGCGGTGAAGAAGAAATCGCGCTGTTCCCAGGGCCCTTCATCGACCTGGAGCAGGATCGGATCGATATTGCTGCGCAATATGAGATTGGCGGCGCTATCGAGTCGGCCAGGCTGCGCATTGCCCGCAATGACTACGAACACATCGAAGTCGAACCCAGTGGTGAGGTTGCTACCGAGTTTAGTAACGAGGTGTTTGAGACGCGATTGGAGCTTGTGCATGCGCCGATTGCCGGCTGGCGCGGTGCGTTCGGCGTTCAACTCAATGACCGAGATTTCTCAGCGGTGGGCGAGGAAGCATTTGTGACGCCAACGGAAACACGCTCGCTAGGCCTGTTCTTGCTGGAGGAACGTGAAACTGACTTTGGTCGCATTGAAGTCGGTGCCCGCATCGAGTCCCTCGAGCACGAGCCGCTTGCCGCCTTGCCTGGCTATGATGAAACGGCTTTTTCACTCGCGGGTGGCCTTACCTGGGATATCGGCGAGTACAGAGACATCAGCATCAATCTGTCTCACTCGGAACGCCACCCGGATGCTGCGGAGTTGTATTCTGATGGCGCTCATTTGGCCACCGGACTATTCGAAGTTGGACTGGTGATCGTTGGCGCGGACGTCGAAAAAGAGCTCGCCAACAACCTGGATGTCGCGTTCCATCATCACAGCGATCGATTGGATATGACGCTTAGCGCATTCTATAACGATATTTCGGACTACACCTACCGTCGTGAGAATGGCGACATCGATGACGGGCTGCCGGTCGCAGTCTACGTGCAGGAGGACGCGCAGTTCTATGGGTTCGAAGCGGAGTTCGATATCCGTCCCCTGGGTGTTGATTCTCCATGGTCAATCAATCTGCTGGCCGACTACGTACGCGGTAAGACGGATAATGAAGACCTGCCCCGCATCCAACCGGCCCGGCTTGGCGTTGGTCTCGAGTACGCAACGCCGCGCTGGCGCGCGACAGTGGATGCGCTCTACCACGCCGAGCAGGATGACATCTCGTCGTTCAATACGGACAGCTTTACGATGTTGGGCGGTAGCGTGACGCTAACGCTGGACGAAAGCGGCAGCACCACGTGGGACCTGTTCTTCAGGGCGAGCAACCTGCTAGACGAAGATGCACGTCGCGCAACGTCATTTCGCGCTGCGTTTGTTCCGCTGCCAGGCACATCGTTACATGCAGGTCTGCGCGCGCGGTTCAACTAAGCGCTAAGGCATGAGTCCTGCTTCGGCGACGACCAGCAACAAGGCGATCTTCTCGCCCGTTAGTGTGTCGATGTCCTGCCAGGACTCGTTTAAAGCATGGGCATTCCGGCTAATGCCACCACGACTGATGGTGATAGCCGGGATGCCCATGGATATCGGAATATTGGCATCGGTCGACGACGCACTGAGCTCGGAGATGATACCGTGCTCACGCTGCGCGGCGATCGCTCTTTGGATTAGTGGCTGACCGGCATCGCCGCGGCCCGCTGGCCGGTTGCCGACACTGACAATGTCCATCGTCAACGCCGCACCCGTTTGACGTCGAGTGTTCTCACGCCCGATTGCCTGTTCCAGCGCGCCTCGAAGCGCATCATCAAGCAACTCGAGTCTCTGCGGATCGACAGACCGCATATCCACCTCAAACCAGCTCTCGAAGGGAATCGAGTTGATTGATGTGCCGCCACCGATACGGCCGACGGAGAACGTCGCCTTGTCACCCGGAGCTTCCGTTATTTTTGTGGCGGCGCGAGTGAACAGTGTGATCGCTTCGCCGAGTGCCTGATGGGGGTGCGCCCGACCGAAACCACCATAGGAATGCCCGCCCGGCCCGCGAATTGTCACGCGGTAGCGATTCGAGCCAACAGCGGACGTCACAATCCGATGCTGAGCGCCTCCGTCGATCGCGATCATCGCGTCGATCGGCCACGCCGTTCGACCATCGCCGAACAAGTAACGCACGCCGCGCAAGTCACCAAGTCCCTCCTCGCCGACCGAGCCGATGAACAGGACGTCGTCACGCGTATTGATGTCAGCGGCATTCATCGCGCGTGCCAAAGCCAGCAGCAGTACCAACCCTCGCGAGTTGTCGCCTATCCCTGGCGCATAATAGGTATCACTCTCCTGCCTGACGGTGACATCCGTCTCAGCCGGGAATACCGTATCGATGTGGGCTACTAACGCAACCGTGCGACCCCCCACCTGCCCGGCGCGCCGACCAATGACGTTGCCGACTGCGTCAATCTGCACATCGCGAATCCCCGCAGCGTCCAGCATCTCGGCAAATCGCTCGGCGCGACGTTGCTCGGCAAACGGCGGTGCAGGGATTTGCGTCAACTCGATCATCTCGGCAATCCCAAGCTGCGCGTTCTCAGCCAATGCCCTATACGCCGCCGAGACCTGAGAACTGCGGTTTGCCGTCTGGATACTCGCAGCGGCGTCTGCGACGTCTGTCGAATGTCGCATGCTGATCTCATCGGCGGCAACATGTGCACTCCAACCCGCGAGTGCAGCGCTAATCACAAGACCAAACAAAGGATTTGACGTGTTGGGCAGCATACTCAGTGCTCCGATAGGCGGGGCGTGACCGTAGGCATCATACCGTCGTCAGTTGCGCTCAACGACCACAATGTGCCCGGTCTGCGTCACGCATTGTGCAACATAACCTTGGTCGAATTCGCCGGGCGGCCAATTGTGATCTGGTGCAACGACGCGATCTTGCAGGTGGTATATTATGCGATTAATTCTAGGAATCCTCTGTTAATACTTGTTTTATAAAGCATTAAATAGATATACAAGCGAATCTCTGAAGCTGGTTCGGGCACCTGGATGAGCATGTCGTTTTGGCTGTCGCCAAAGCATGACGAATATCCGGGCTGGCGCTTGTTTTGTGACTTGTGCACGTCGCAAAGTTTGCCAATATCCGGATAATAGTGGGAGTGCCTATTAATGTATTCGGAGTTGACCATGACAACCGTCCGCTTTGCGCATGATGCCAGGTCGCGGTTCGCGGGCTCTGCTCGTGGGTTCAATATTCTGGAGCTGATGCTCACGATCACCGTACTGGCCGTAATCGCTGGCTTTGCAGCACCCTCCTTTCTAACCACGGTGCGTGCCAACCGGATAGTCACAGACAACAACGAGCTCGTCTCAGCGCTGACGCTTGCGCGCTCCGAGGCCATCACACGCGGCGTCCGGGTAACAGTTTGCCCGACAACCAATCAGACAGCGTGCGCGACGACTGGTGGCTGGGAGCAAGGCTGGATGGTTTTTGTTGACCCCGCCAACAGCGGCACAGTCGACACCGGCGAGCTCATAGTCCGCGTTTGGGATGCGCTCGATGGCGGCACCACCATTCGCGCCGCTGGCAGCTACTCAGACTTCGTGTCATTTGTCGGCAGTGGTGAGCCACGGGCCAACCCGAGTAACGCTGACCGCTTCTCTGTTTGCGGAAGCAACAACGTTGTCGCCGAAGGCCGAACCATCAACGTTGGCCTCGTCGGCTACGCAAGAACAGAGAAAGGAGCGGTAGCATGCCCATGACAGGTCTTCGCCATACCCAGACGCGACGCCAACGCGGCTATACGCTGTTAGAAATACTGGTGGCCTCGGTACTACTCACCGGTGGTCTCATCGGGCTTGCAAGCTTGCAGGCTAGCGGCACTCGCCTCAATAACAGTGCGTATTTGCGTACCCAGGCTAACGTGCTCGCGTACGACATTATTGACCGAATGCGCGCAAACAGCGTACGGGCGCGGGCAGGCAATTACGACATCGCACTTGCCGACGCTGCACCGCCCGTTTCAGCCAACCCACATGATATCGATTTGATTCAGTGGCGAGCCGCCCTGGCCTACTACTTGCCCGCCGGTAACGGCTCGGTAACCCGCGTGAGTGGTGGGACTCCAGCAGACCCCGCCAGAATAACCGTTACTGTGCAATGGAATGACGGCCGAGCTCCGGCTGATGTCGTTAATTTTGTGGTGACGACAGACTTATGAGCAACAACAACACATCTCGCCACCGGTTGGCGAACGCTGGATATACGCTGATCGAGCTGATGATCGCAATGACGATTGGTGCGTTCCTGATCGCTGGGATTCTGCAGCTATATATCGGCAGCAAGAGATCCTA
>JBCCCC010000025.1:0-26743 GCA_039033695.1 Pseudomonadota bacterium
GCCATTGGCGTTCTTGCCATCGCCACCAGCGCCCCCATTCATGCCAGCATTGGCGATGTACCGGCCGGCGAATACAAGTTGGAAGAAACCCACGGCTACATCACTTTCACGTACTCGCACCTTGGATTTTCCAATCCGGTGGTCGGTTTCACGCGTTTCAACGTCACGCTGGACCTTGATCAGAACGACGTACAAAACAGCGCGCTGTCGGTGAGCATTGATCCTGCGAGTATCGAGAGCAACGTTGAGAAGTTCAATGATCACCTCAAGAGCGACGACTTCTTCGACGTCGCGAACTACCCGGACCTTAGCTTTACCGCTACCAGCATCGCCATGTCAGGCGACAACTCACTCACCGTCGTCGGTGATCTTACCGCCAAGGGCATCACCAAACCGGTAACCCTGGATGCAACGATCAACAACGCGGCTACCAACCCAATCAGCCGGACGCCGACGATTGGCGTTTCGGCATCAGGCACACTCAAGCGCTCCGACTGGGACCTTGGCCTGTACGCCCCCAATGTCGGCGATGAAGTCACCCTCAACATCCAGGTTGAGCTGATCCCCGCAGACCCCGAGGCGTAACTCGCTTGACAGCCATGCCTGCCAAGCGCACGGACTACGGCGCGATCGCCCGGTTCTTCCACTGGGCGATCGCAGCATTGATCGTACTGCAATTTCTGTTGGCCGAGCTGGCCGAATGGGCCGAGGATGACGGTGAGCGGCTTCGCCAACTGGCGCTGCTGGCCAATCATAAATCCGTGGGCATGACGATACTTGGCCTGGCCATCCTGCGGGTCGGTTGGCGCGCGCTGCGTTCGCCGCCCACGCTGCCATCGACAATGCCGCAGTGGCAGATACGCGCATCTTCGATCAGTCATTGGTCGCTGTATATATTGCTGTTTTCGCTGCCAATCACGGGTTGGCTGATGTCGTCGGCGACCGCGTACAGCGTGAGCTGGTTTGGCCTGTTTACGTTCCCCGACCTCGTCGCGCCATCAACATCGACGCGCGATGCATTGAAACTGGCGCATGAGACGTTAGGCAAAGCGCTTCTCGTTGTTGCTGTCGTACACATTCTAGCCGCGCTGAAGCACTATCTGGTCGATAAGGACGGCGTGCTTGGCCGTATGACTTCTGCGACGTCGCTTGCGCTGTTCGCTATTGTTATCGTTCTCGGTTTAGTGCGCCTCGTACGAGCGCCGACGCATTCCGCGCAGATTGATCCTTCACCGACCGTCGCGCAGACAGTCACACCAGCGGTACAGCCCGTGCCGGTGCCCGCGCCGGTGCCAATCACGCCGCCGACGATGCAAACGGCGACCGAGCCTGAGCAGCGCGTCGCTGACGAATCCATGACAGCTACCGCAGATGCCGATACAAGCCTCGCGACCGCACGACCCGCCACGCCGGCCCAATCGAGGACTCCGGCTGCAGCGGACGATACGAGCCTTGAAACGCAAGCTCTCGCGGCGACAAACAACGCACGACCAGCTGACCAACCCACGCGATTATTGCCGCCATCGGGTACCGAACGACCTGTGCCGGAATCTGCCGCAACCGATGCACCTGTGACAATCGAAGCGGCGAAAACGCCCGCGACAGAATCTCAAGCCGCACCAACTCCGGCACGCTGGGTCATTGATTATGCTGAAAGTTACATCGAGTTCGAAGCAGAACAAGCTGGTGCGGCGTTCACCGGGCGCTGGCAGCAGTGGGACGCTGACATGTTGTTTTCGCCGATAGCATTGGAGGACAG
The DNA here is from genome assembly GCA_039033695.1 of Pseudomonadota bacterium. Classification (GTDB taxonomy): domain Bacteria; phylum Pseudomonadota; class Gammaproteobacteria; order Steroidobacterales; family Woeseiaceae; genus CALBPI01. Next base: position 1,760 of record JBCCCC010000025.1, read on the forward strand.
CAAGTTCATCGTGACGATCAATGTCGCTGGCGTGAGCACCAACGATCAGGATCGCGATAGCACATTGCTGGACGACGAGTGGTTTGCAGCTTCAAAGCATCCAACAACCACATTTGAAACACTGTCATTTGCGCAAGATGGAAATGACTACGTTGCAACATCAACTCTGACCATCAAGGGCCAGCCCTCTCCCGTCAAATTGAGATTCTCCGTCGCGACAAACAACAATGAACGGCAACTTCGAGGCACCGCAACGCTGGACAGGCTTGCGTTGGGCGTCGGCACGGGCGAGTGGTCGGACACGGAGTGGATCGGTCAGTTCGTGCGCGTTACGGTGAACGTCAAGGCAACCGTGGAGTAACCTCAACACGCTGTTTATTAAATAATTATTGGTGCTTTTTCTTTCTCGGTATCCTGTCTGCCGAAAGCCAAAACATGACGCGCGTAGCTGCATCAAAACCGCAAATGAATTATACTGTTTCGTTGGTAACCAATCGCGAAGCCACCACCTGGCATTTGCCATTCCACCCGCTGACCTGACCCAGGAGTTCGACCGTATGGCCAACAAGCAATCTCGCCTATACGTGCCTAAAGCACCCGCCCGGCCAGGCGACGAACCCGACTTCTCCTATCTCGCACTATCCCCAGCCGGCAGCGTGGCGCGACCAGACGCGAACGCCAAGGTGGCGGACACCGCCCCGCTTGCGACGTCACTGGTTCGCGTTCTGGACGATGATCACACGGCCAAGGGGCCATGGGATCCGCATCTGGATGCCAAAGAACTGCAGGTCGGGCTGCGCAACATGTTGATGACGCGCATATTCGATGAGCGTATGCAGCGGGTTCAGCGTCAGGGCAAGACCTCTTTCTACGTTAAGTCCACCGGCGAGGAGGCCGTGTCGGTTGCCCAAGCGATGGCATTGCGCCCCGGAGATATGCTGTTTCCATCGTATCGCAACCAGGGGCTGTTCATTACGCGGGGTTCAAGCCTAACTGACCTGATGTCGCAGTGTCTGTCGAATACTCGGGACATGTGCAAAGGCCGCCAACTGCCGGTCATGTACCACACCAAACAAGACAATATCTTCTCGATCTCGGGCAATCTGACCACCCAGTATCCGCAAGCCGTCGGCTGGGCGATGGCGTCTGCCATCAAGGGTGAGCAGCATATCGCCGCTGCATGGATTGGTGATGGCAGCACCGCTGAGGCCGACTTCCATCACGCGGTGACATTCGCCGCCGTGTACCACGCGCCGGTGTTGCTCAATGTGGTCAATAATCAGTATGCGATTTCGACGTTTCAATCGTTCGCGGGTGGCGAAAACCAGACGTTCGCAGCGCGCGGTCCCGGCAACGGTATCGCCGGTGTGCGTGTGGATGGCAACGACTTTCTCGCCGTCTACGCGGTCACCCAATGGGCGGCCGAGCGCGCTCGCGCGGGTGCAGGCGCCACTTTGATCGAACTGGTTACGTATCGCGGCTCGGCACACTCAACCAGTGATGACCCTACCCGTTACCGACCCAAAGACGAATGGGCAGCGTTTCCGCTGGGTGATCCGATTGAACGCCTGAAACAGTTCCTTATCGCGCAAGGCGAGTGGTCCGAGGAGCGGCATGATGCGCTCGAACAGGAACTCACGGAACATGTCGCGGCCTGCTGGAAGGAAGCCACGAGTTACGGGACGATGAACGAGGGGCCGATGCTCGACGCGTCGCTGATGTTTGAAGACATCTTCAAGGAGATGCCAAAGAACTTGAAGCTGCAGCGCGAACAGTGGCGCGCCGAGCGCAAACAGAACTAGGCCAGTCGCACCACCAGACGGGGAAGAATCTTGGCAAAGATGAACATGATCCAGGCGCTGAACTCAGCGATGGATATTGCAATGGACCGCCACCCGAGCGTCGTCGTGATGGGCGAGGACGTCGGCTATTTTGGTGGCGTGTTTCGCGCCACTGAAGGGTTACAACGAAAATATGGCGAGCACCGCTGCATCGATACGCCCATTGCAGAAGGCGGCATTGTTGGCACCGCGATCGGCATGGGCGTCAATGGTCTACGACCGGTCGCAGAAATTCAGTTTGCGGACTATATCTATCCGGGTTTTGACCAGGTCGTTAGCGAGCTGGCGCGCATTCGTTACCGCAGCGCAGGTGACTTTTTCGCACCCGTAACGATTCGAACACCATGCGGCGGCGGCATTCGCGGCGGCCAGACACACTCCCAGAGCCCAGAGGGTATTTTCGCCCATGTTTCTGGCATCCAGGTTGTGATGCCGTCCAATCCATATGATGCCAAGGGCCTGCTACTCGCAGCAATTGAGAGCGACGACCCGGTCGTGTTCTTCGAGCCGAAGCGGATATACAACGGCCCGTTCGACGGAGATCCGAACAAGCCGGCTGTCAGTTGGTCATCGCATCCGATGGGCGACGTGCCAGAGGGCTACTACACGATCCCGCTTGGCGAGGCCAACGTCGTGACGGCTGGCGACGACGTGACCATCGTTACTTACGGCACAATGGTGCATGTCGCCGAGGCAGCCGCCAAGGCTGCTGATGTGGACGCAGAAATCATTGATGTGAGATCACTTCAGCCACTGGATCTTGATATGTTGGCAACTTCCGTCGAGAAGACTGGCCGTTGCGTCATCGTTCATGAGGCCACGCGATTCTCGGGCTACGGCGCTGAGCTGTCTGCCAGCATTCAGGAGCGCTGCTTCTATTCGCTGGAGGCACCAATATTGCGCGTAACCGGCTGGGATACGCCATACCCGCACGCCTTCGAGTGGGACTACTTCCCGGGTCAGAAGCGCGTGATCAATGCACTCGAAAAAGTGCTAGAGGACTAACCGATGAGCCAGTATGTATTTAAAGTGCCGGACCTGGGCGAGGGATCGGTCGAAGCAGAAATCGGCGAGTGGCACGTCAAGGTTGGCGACATCGTCAACGAAGACGACGTCATTCTCGACATGATGACCGATAAGGCGGCCGTCGAAATCCCGTCACCAGTCAGCGGCCGGATTGCCTCACTGCATGGCGAGCCAGGCGATGTCGTCGCTGTCGGCAACAACCTCATCGTGTTCGATCTTGAGGGTGATACCCCTGTCGACAATAGTCATGATCAGATTGCGGCGGACGAGAACAAAGAGGCTGTCGAAAAAGTCGCTATGCCCGCTGAAGCTGCACCAGTCGATAGCAGCAGCAAGCCGCGTGCCCCGCGCGCGGCCAATGGCCGTATTTTGACCTCTCCGGCGATCCGCGCACGCGCGCGCAAAGCGGGCATTGATCTGCAGGACGTTCCCGGCAGTGGTGCGCGCGGGCGCATTCTCGCGCGCGACCTTGACGCGTTTATTGCCAGCGGCGGAAACCTGGCGCCGACAGCGCAGCACAACGGCTCGATGGAAACCAGCGAGACTGAAGAAATCAAGGTAATTGGCGTGCGCCGGGTGATCGCTCGCAAGATGAGCGAGAGCAAACGCAATATTCCGCATTTCACGTACGTCGAAGAAATTGACGTGACCGAGTTCGGTGCGCTACGCAAACACCTGAATGAAACGCGGGTAGAAGGTCAACCGTCGCTGACGTTTCTGCCGCTACTCATCACTACCTTGGCCAAGGCACTGAGAGCGTTTCCGCAGTGCAACGCCACTTACGATGCGGAACGCGAGGTCGTTGTTCGGCACAAGGCATTGCATATCGGGATTGCGACGCAGACGCGCGATGGCCTCAAAGTGCCAGTCATACGCCAAGCGCAGGCGAAAGACCTGTGGCAGCTTGCCGGCGAGATCGCGGCGCTGTCTGAGCTTGCACGAAACGGAAAAGCCAGCAAGGAACAGCTCACCGGCTCGAGTATTACGATCACCAGTCTGGGTGCGCTCGGCGGTATTGTGACGACGCCGGTTATCAACGCACCTGAGGTCGGTATCATCGGCATCAACAAGGCCGTTGATCGCCCGGTCGTCAAAGACGGCGCCATCGTCGTGCGCAAGATGATGAATCTGTCGGTGTCGTTTGATCATCGCTTTGTTGACGGCTACGACGCTGCCGCGATGGTGCAAATGATCAAGGGCCTGATCGAGCACCCCGCCACGATCTTCATGCCATAGCCAAGCAAACAGAACACCGCTGGCCGCAACACGAGGCTGCGTTCGCGTCAGGCAGATCTGATCTCACAGATCAACGGCGAACTATCGACACGAGCTGTCTCTTTAGCGCTGCCATCCGTCGCGGGCACCCGGGACGGATATCCGGTGCAGGCACGTGGCGCCGGCATCTTGCAAAAGCCAGGATTCCGAACCGCGGGAGCTGGCGCTAGCTTTCGCTGGGGATCACACCACGGCGCATCTGATCGAGTTCCAGCGACTCAAATAGAGCTTTGAAGTTACCCTCACCGAATCCCTCATTCCCTTTTCGTTGGATGATCTCAAAGAAGATCGGACCAATAGCGTTCTCAGTGAATATTTGCAGCAGCAATCCCTGATCGTCGGTCGGCGCCCCGTCAATCAGGATACGTCGCTTGCGCAGCGCCTCGACGTCCTCACCATGTCCAGGGATTCGCTCGTCGATCAAGTCGAAGTAAGTCTCGATCGTGTCCTGGAAACTCACGCCATTCGCACTAATCGCGTCGACGCTCGCGAAGATATCGCTGGAGCCAAGCGCAATGTGCTGGATGCCTTCGCCGTTGTAATCGCGCAGAAACTCCTCGATCTGGCTGTGCTCATCCTGGCTTTCATTGAGCGGAATGCGGATCTTGCCGCAAGGGCTGGTCATGGCTTTGGAGATCAGGCCCGTGACCTTACCCTCGATATCGAAGTAACGAATCTCACGAAAGTTGAACAAGCGCTCGTAGAATTCCGCCCACGTCGCCATATGGCCACGATGTACGTTGTGCGTCAGGTGATCCAGGTATGTCAGTGATGTGCTCGCCTCTGCCATGCGCTCGCGCCAATCCGGCTCAAACCTGAAATCGACATCGTAAATGGTGTTATCACCGTAACGGTCAACCAGGTAGAGCCTGCTGCCACCGATACCTTCGATCGCGGGAATATTCAGCTCCATGGGACGCGGCTCGGGATCGATGGGTGTTGCGCCCAACTCGACAGCACGGTTAAACGCAAACTGCGCATCGCTGACACGAAACGCCATGGCGCAAGCGCAAGGTCCATGCTCGCGGGCAAACTGCTGGGCAAAACTGTCAGGCTCAGCATTGATAATGAAATTGATATCGCCTTGCTTGTGCAGCGTGACATCCTTGGAACGGTGGCGTGCAACGACAGGAAACCCCATCTTCGTAAACAGATCGCGCAGGAGGCCAGGGTCTGGTGCCGCATATTCGACAAATTCGAATCCGTCGGTCCCCATCGGGTTATCGAGACCGGTCGGAGTTGCTGCTTGGGTCGCCATGACGCTATATCCTGCTCAAAATCGGCTGACTAGTGTAACAAGTTGCGACAAAGCAAAGCCTGTGAAAAACGCGCATCAAAGCGCTATCATGCAGGATTCCTGCACCACTTGGCCTGTTACGCATGAAATCACTCGCCCTGGACAAATTCGACCTTGCAATTCTGCATGCGCTACAACAGGATGCGCGCCAATCCTGGGTAGATCTCGCCGAGGCCGTGAGTTTATCGGCATCGGCCTGCCAGCGGCGCACACAGGCACTGCGAGAAGCCGGTGTCATCGAGCAATTCACCATTCGCGTTGACCGCCAGGCGATGGGCTATGACGTCGAAGCATTCGTCGCCGTGAGCATCGAGCGCCAGGACATGGCCTACGCAACGGCTTTTCGTGAAGCCATGCTCGCACTACCGGAGATTCGCCGTTGCTACATGCTGTCGGGTTCGATCGATTTCATGCTTCAAGTCATCGCGCTCAACCTTCGTGACTACGGTCAGTTTATCCAGCGCGAGGTGCTGAGCCTGCCCGGCGTCAAGGATGCGACATCGTCAATTGTGCTCGAACAAATCAAACATGGGGGCCCGTTTTCTCGCCTGACAACCTGATTTGCATAACGTGTCCTGCTCGGCTGGCTTCCGACATGTCGTGTGGTATTCTCCGCCCACCGGTGCACATTGGGGTCGCCGGTATGTGTTTATAAAACTGGGATTACAAAGATGAAAAAAATGCTTTCCATTGCAGCAATTGGTTGCGCAAGCTTAGTGTTCTCGAGTGATTCGCAAGCACGCGAGTTTGCCGACATTTACACAGACTGCGGTTTGGGCGCTATGATCGCGCCAAATAACGAGGCGGTCGCTGCCGTGACAAACGTAACTTGGGATCTCGGTACGACGGCGATTAGCTCCAATGCGTCTTCGGAAGATACTTGCCAAGGTGGCCAGGCCAAAAGCGCGGCGCTGATCTACAAGAGTTACCCTGAACTTGAGCGCGACATTGCTAACGGCGAGGGCGAGCATTTGAATGCGCTGTTAACAATGGTCAATGTTGACAGTGATGCGCACAACGCCGTCATTGAAAAGCTCCGCCCGGCATTCGCATCGCTGGTTAACGCCGACAACTATGATGCGCTGTCTCGCGAAGATAAAGCGGCGGCATTGTACGACCTGCTGCAAGTCTCCATCTAAGCATCGTTAGAGCGTCAGCGGAACATGCTCCGATAACGCGATGATGCGTGTAATGAGAGCCGCCTGGTGCCTGAGCACCGGGCGGTTTTTCTTTGTGTTGATCGCAATGCTCGTGCTGCTTTCCGCCAGCATCTCAGCCGGCGCAACGACACCGCATTCCGTGGCCGAGGATCAAACCTGGCTGCGCTTATTGAAAGCTGACAAAAACGAGAGTAATCGGAGTGCTGTGAACTCGCCAGAGTTTTTCGTGGCTCCAATGACAGGCTGGAGTCCTGCTAAAGAGCTTCAGGCTATGACTAGCCTTCTAAACCTCCAAACAGTGATCGACGACAATAGCGTACGTTGTCGTTTCCCGGCACGTACGACCTGGCTCGCACAACAATTGAGCAAGCCGGAGTGGAAAGACTTTTCGAACTGTGATCGCCTGAACGTTTGGGCTAATTTCAGCGAGCTGGAATCCGTATCGCTCATCATGATTAGCGGTTACTTTGGCAATCCAGCGTCAACATTCGGTCACAGCCTGATGCGAATCAACAATGGCGGGCAACGAGACAGCGCCTTGCTGGACCTCGGAATCAACTTCGGTGCGCGCGTTCCTCCGCAAGAGCCTACCCTGCGATACATCATCCGTGGGTTGGCCGGTGGCTATCAAGCCGGCTTTTCTGACAGGACCTTCTTCGAACACGATCAAACCTACAGCAGGGTCGAGTTTCGTGATCGCTGGGAATACACATTGGCATTGACCGCGGACGAAGCTCACTTTCTCACGATGCATATTTGGGAACTAGCCGCTCGGCAATTCACCTACTACTTTCTCGAACAGAATTGCAGCTACCGGCTGGCAGAACTATTGGAGCTGGTGTTCGATCGAGAATTGTTGTCAGGCGTGACGACCTGGTATGCGCCGGTATCGCTATTTCATGACCTGAGAGACGCCGAAGCCACCCTGGGTCGGCCACTGTTTACAGACGTAACCTATGTCCCATCGGTCGAACAGGTGCTGCGCTATCGCCTTGCGGGTCTGACTGTCAGTGAGCAGGAATCGCTGTTCGCTATAGCGGACCCAACCCTCGAGTGGACGGTGGTGGTCGATCAACTGAATGACCACAACTCGACAAAGACGCGACAACTCATGTATGCCGCCGCGCTAGATTATTTCAACTATGTCCTTGCAGGCAGCGAGGAGGATGAGCATCACGAGATTCGAACAAGACGCCAGCAAGTCCTGCAAGCGAGGCTCGGCCTGCCGGTTACTAGTAACGCTCAGCCCACGCCGCCTCCGCCGCGCCGCCCTCCATCGTCGAGAACGGGGCCATCAGCAATCGAGGCGGGTCTCGGACACACTGAAAACAGCGATAACTACTTGGCCCTTGGCATTGCCGCGTTCAGACACCGGAGTATCGGCGACAATAGCTTGCAGGGGTCATCGCTAGTCGTGGCTGACGTGGGCTTTGGGATCGCGGAGCAAGAAGGCGTTTTTCTTAATTATCTCGACATCGTCCGTGCTCAAAAACGAAACGCCCCCTATTTCCGCTTGCCGAACGAAAGCAAGGCATCATGGAGCGTGGCGGCGGGCGTTGAACGACGCTCGGGCATCTGTCTTGACTGCCTTGAGAGTTATGCGAGTGGCTGGTATGGGCGCGCATTCAGGGCCGGACGGTCCGTTACCATAAGCGCTGGTCTTGCAGGCCGGCTGTCATCCAAAGGCCAGGCCGTCGAGATTGGCCCGACGGCATCATTGCAATGGCGACCAACTCCGCACTTCGCGAGCGCTTGGTCGGCAACTGTCGACCATGCGCCGGCTAATGGGCGCACCGACATGCGCTTCACTTGGCAAGCTCGTTGGTCATTAATGGATCGCTGGGAGCTGAACCTTCGAGCTTTCGAAAGAGACGGTTACAACACTACGGTTACCCTGACCTATCGCCACTAATTCTCCCGGATTGAACCTGGATGACGACCGGCCCGACAACATGCGCATGCGCGCCAATTGACGGTATCGCGCAGCGTCGTTGGAAAAAGTGCCTGCATGCCGTCTCTCGTCATAGCCGAGGCGCTGCAAGTCTCCATGCCCCGTATTGCCACACGCGCGACGCGGGTTAGCACTAACCAACTGAGCGCCATGTCCGGGATACAACAGCGCGAGGAGCCGGAAAAATACGGGTCTGCCGGCCAGTCGTGGCGATACCCGCGCGGTCCCGGACAGGATTCGCGCACCCGCTAGCTTTCGCATGCGCACAGATAGCGGATGCCAGGCAGCTAGCCCCCGGCTGACAGCGTTGGCGAAGTGGCGCCTTCCGCAATACGAACAGCATCGATGTCGCGCGGCTGATCCGCGGACACGAACGCAATCAGCCGATCCCATTCAGACTGATCCTTCTTGACCTGATACGGTCGCAAATCGCACAAACCCATGCCTTGCTCCGCCGCTCTCACATAGTTCTGCGAATCGCGCAATACGGCGACTACGGGAATGCCAAGGCTCTCGAGAAACTTGATCAATGTCGAGAACATGCGATTGTTGCGGCGTGTCCGATTCGCGATGATGCCAAGCTGAGCATGCGATCGGCTCAGTTTGGCAACCAACAACAGCTCGGCGATGCACCGGGAAGCCGCATGGATATCAAACTTGGACGGCAGGACGGGCATAAGAACCTTATCGGCATCTCGAGTCAGCTCACGAAACTGGGCCGCGTCATATCCTGCTGGTGAATCGACGATGACCCAATTGCATGATTCAGGTACTCGCAACTGAAAGCTACGCGTCACATCCATACGCTTTTCAAATGCCGAAATGCCATGCACGGCTGGCAACGCCGAACCACGATTCGACAACCAATGCATGCTTGAGCCTTGAGGGTCGTAATCGAGCAACGCAGGCTGGCCGCCAATCTGGGCGAAGTAACTGGCGAGGTTTGTGGCAATCGTCGTCTTGCCGCTGCCACCTTTCGGGTTGAGCACAACGATCTTTCTGGGTCTCGGCCTCACGCGTTCGCAGCCCTTTGTTGGCAAGATTGTTATCTAGCGGAAAGACTACCTGAAAGCTGAGCGATTCTCTGCCCTTTTGTGACGCATGACCGCCAGTTGCGATCCTTGGTCGCAGTATTCGACATCTCGGCCCAACACCGATGCATTGTGTAAGCCGAGCGCATCGGGGATGGTGAATCGAATTCTCCGATGCATGGCGAGCAAGAATACTGCTAAGTTGTTCCCTGGCATCTGCACACGCGATGCCTTTTGAGGGATACATGCGAGATGCCATCCAACGGACTGCTGGTATTAATGGCCGTGTTGATCGCCGCAACGGCGGCATTGATATGGCATGGTCGCCGACATGCACGACTGCGACGCGATCACGCTGTTGCTTTAGCGCAGATCAACCGATTGCGGCCAATTGTCGATCAGTCGGGTGATGTGACGTGCGTATTCAACGGCGACGGCGTGCTCACTTTTGTCAGTGCCAACGCCGCCGGTTTGTTCGGCGCAGGCGCACAATATGGTGTGGGCAAACATTTTTCGCAGTCCCGTCTCTCGAGTGCGGCCAAGACGTTGGCGGCATTGTTCCTGGAACAAGCGACGAGTCGCTCGCTCGACTCGGCAACCTATGAGATTGAGCACGCGCTCGACGATGGCGAGTCGAAGTGGCTACAAGTGGTCGCGACTGTGCTGCGAGACGATGATTCAGCAATCGACAACATCATCGTTAGAGTGACCGACGTTACGCAGCGACACAACAGCGAAGAGCAACTAAGAATAATCTCCGAGAACGTCGACGATGTCATCTACATTTACGACACTGATGGCATCATTCGATACGTCAGCCCGTCCATTGAGCGCATGTTAGGCGTCACGCCGGCGCAGCGGATCGGCAAGAGCTTCCTTGAAACCGCAATCAGCGAAGAAGCGCGGGACAAGGCAAGTAAGTTGTTTGCACTCATTTCAGGCGGTGAGCTGACACATGCCTCAGTCCAGATTGAGCATATATTGCCGGATGATCGCCGGCTGTGGGGCGATGTACGTGCCAAGGCCCTCCATGACAGCGATGGTGCTTTGATCGGCGTTCTCACGGTAGTGCGCGACATCACACGACGACGCGAAGCCCAGGATGCGCTGCGAGAGAGCGAAGCGAAGTATCGAACACTGGCGGAACGCTCGCTGGACCCGATTCTGAGTTTTGATGCGGCGGGCACCATCAGCTTTGCAAGCCCCGCGGCGGAAAAGACATGGAAGCTGCCGGTCAATGAGTTGCTTGGTAAACACTACTCCTTCGGTATGCCCGAAGATTCGATCGAGCGTGCTAAGGCGGCAATTTCACGTCTGGCAAGCGGCGCGACAACCGAAGAGACGCTAGAGCTTCAACATCAACTCGCCGATGGCTCATTGGTCTGGAACGAGGTGCGCGCGTGGCCAATAGTGGATGGGCAAGGCGCATTTGATGGCTTCCAATTCCTCGCCCGGGACATCACCGAGCGACTGAGAACCCGTAGCATCCTGGTAGAACAACGTGAACGCCTGACCAACAGAGCCCGGGAACTATTGCATCTCAACGAGCAACTGGATCGGTTTTCGGTGGCAGTTTCGCATGATATGCAGGGCCCGTTACGCCGCACATCACAGCATCTCAGTTCGCTTCGTAGTCTAATCGGAGATAGTCCAGAGGCGTTGGACAACGCGATCGCGGAAGTCCACGATCTTCAGGAGTTGGTTGATCATCTTCTGAATCTAACGCAGTCCGTCGATGCCCAATTATCCAGATCCCCGGTTGATATTTGCGCGTTGCTCGAACAGGTTGTCGAGAGACTCAGCTTTGAAACCGGCGTCGCCTATACGCTCAGTACGCCCGGGCAAGGCAAGGTTATCGCACAGGCTGACGAGAAACTGTTACGGCTATTGTTGGCCAACGTATCGCGCAACGCATTCAAATACGGCAAATCGGATAGACACGTTACCTTGACGCTTGAGACGATGACAAGCACGGAACATGGAACCGAGTACCGCATCAGCGATCGCGGGCCGGGATTCGACGATGCACGGCTCGCCGCCGTATTTGACCATAATGTGCAGGGAGCGCAGGCAGGCGATGACACCGGTTATGGCATTGGTTTGGCGACTGTTGCCAATATCGTGCATCGACACGGGGGACGGGTGTATGCTAGCAACCGGCGCGATGGCGGCGCCCTGATCGCATTTACACTAGGCGAGACAACGAATGACAACGACTGAAAGCATTCGCCTGCTTGTTGTTGAAGATCAACCCCTCGATGCCCAGCAATTGATTGAAGAGCTGGAGCTGTATGGCTTGCAGGTGTTCTGGCTGCGCGTTGATAACAATGCGGACTTGATGGCAGCCTTGTGCGAGTCATGGGATGCCGTGATTTGCGACTTCGTCGTACCCGGTATGCGCTGGGAGAACACACTCACCGTCGTTCGCGGCAAGCTGGCCGATGTGCCATTTATTGTTGTGTCGGGAAAACGCGGCGAAGAGTATGCGGTCGAGACATTGCGCGCCGGCTGCAGTGACTTTGTCGTCAAGGATCGCCTGATGCGCCTTGCGCCATCTGTCGTGCGCGAGCTCGAACGCGCGAAGGACACTCGCGCTTTGCGCGTGTCGCAAGAGCAACTGCAGGTCGAACTCCAACGCGCCCGAAGGCTCGAAGCCACCGGCCATCTGGCCGCGGGCCTGGCGCACAACCTCAACAACATATTGACTGTGATCATGGGCAGCCTTGATCTTGCGCGCTATGAGCAGGGCGGCGAAACCGATAACGGTTATCTGCGAGACGCGATGCGGGCGACCGAGCGCGCCTCGAAACTCACGCGACAACTCAACCAGTTGGCGGCCGGTCCGTCGTTCGAGCCGGCAGCAGTCGACCTCAATGACATGCTGGCGCACCTCGAGATGCTGGTGCGACCAGGGTTACCTGAGCGCATTGCGCTGGAGGTCACGCACGGCACGGACTTGCCCATTATGGTGGTCGACCCGGTGATGCTCGAACAGGCCGTGCTCAATTTGATTCTCAATGCGCGTGACGCGATCGACGGCAACGGCAAGATTAGCTGCGGGGTACGTATTGATGACGGGCGCTGGATTATCACTGTTGAGGATACGGGCCACGGTATCCCCTACGATATGCAGGAGCGCGTATTCGAGCCGTTTTTCTCAACGAAAGGCGATGCCGGCACGGGACTGGGACTATCGACCACTTACCAGATTATGAAGAACCATGATGGGAACGCGAGTCTTTTCTCGGTGCCGGGGCAAGGTTCGCGTTTCGAATTGTCAGCACCTGTGAAGACCGCCAAGGCGCCGGTGGCTTCCGATTACTTCAACGCGCTGCGCGAAGGTCATGGCCGTGTGTTGGTGGTCGATGACACCGAGGAGATCTTGCTGACCTCGCGCGCTATCCTGAAGCAATGCGGCTACCAGGTCGACGCCGCAAACGGCTTCACGCCAGCGATAGAATCACTGGCCGGTGATGTCAGACCCGATGTCATCATCACCGACTCAGTGATGGCCGAAGGCGGCGCAGCAGATATCCTCCAATGGCTTAACCGGCGGCATATCGAAATACCCATCATCGTGACCTCGGCGTTCGCAACTGATGAGCAACACCGCTATAGCACAAAGCATGGGTTCGCCGGTTTTCTACCTAAGCCGTTTAACGCAGACCGGTTATCGGCAATGGTCGCCGCCGTGCGCGAGCCTGCGCCGCAGAACTAACGTCATTACTTGCTCAATACGTCCGGCCAGTTTTGATCCCCGAGGGCGATGAACCCCTGCGGGTCTTCTTGCCAGGTTGCGCCAACCTTGTCGTTGTAATTGATATACAATTTTCCGTCGACGATTTTCCAAACCTCGGGGTCACCCGACGCGGTATAGCCCTGAGCGACCGCCCATGCACAATAACCGCCGTATTGAGGCGCGAAGTCCTCGGGCGCGGCAATAAAGCGGTCGCGATTCTCTGCCGACGTGAACAACCATTTGGCACCTTGCCATTCATGACTGAACGACTTGTCACCTTTGGCCGGGGAGCCCGTCGTGAAATAGGAAACCGGGTCATAGCCTTTGAGGGCCGTGTTTGAGAAAAACCCCGTGTAAATTGGGTCTTTCTCTGCATGTGCGGGCATAGAAATGCCGATCAGAATCAGTATTGCCAACATCGGGCGAATTGCTGCTGTCAGTCTCATGGGATACTCCAATTATGGTGTCACCATCAGAGACCCGGCGTTATTCAAAAACATTTCGCCCGTCACATCACATTGATAGCTCGCTGGCCTCTGCAGCCTTTTCCGAAACCTGTTGCCAGTTGCCATTGGCCAGGTCGTCGCTCGCGACTAACCAGCTGCCGCCAACACACGGCACGGCTGGCAAGTCGAGATAGTCACGTGCATTGGCAAGCGATACACCGCCCGTTGGGCAAAAACTCAGCCCAGGGAAAACGGCAGCGAAGGCCTTCAACGCGGCAACACCGCCTGCGATCTCTGCTGGAAAAAACTTGACCGCGTCCAGACCGCACGACACCCAATGTGCGATCTCGGTAACGGTTTGCGCACCCGGTAGTATGGGTACCCCGGCCTCTAGGCAAACCTCGAACACGGGCATTGAAATACCTGGGGAGACAATGAAGCTGGCGCCCGCGTCAATAACTGACTTCGCCTGTGCCTCAGTCCACACCGTACCAGCACCAACGCAGATATCCGGGCAACTGCGTGCAATACGACGGACTGACTCAACAGCGGTTTCACTTCTGAGCGTCACCTCAATGATACTAATGCCGCCGGCCGTGAGCGCATTGGCCAGTGCTACTGCATCGCTACCGTCCGGGATCGTCGCCACTGGGATGACCGGCGACAAGTTCATAATCTCACGCATGTCACGCATGGTGTGTTTCCTCGGTTAGTGCATTAGAGCGGTCTATTGGCAGACTCGAACCACCGGCTTCGGCCTCACTGGCAATCGCCCGCATGGCGCCGAACAGCTCCCGACCCATGCCGTAACTATGTGATGGATGTATTGATAAAGTAGGCTCGCGACTGGCCAGCTCGCCTTCTTCGAGCAACGCGACGAGCTCACCGGACTCAGCATCAATACGCACCTTATCGCCATCACGCAGGCGCCCGATCATGCCACCACCTGCCGCCTCTGGCGATACCTGTATGGCCGCCGGCACCTTACCGGATGCACCTGACATGCGCCCGTCAGTCAGCAGTGCCACATTGAAGCCTTTATCTTGCAACACGCCGAGCGATGGCGTCAGTTTGTGCAGCTCAGGCATACCATTGGCACGCGGTCCCTGATTGACCACGACGACAATGACATCGCGGTCCAGCTCGCCAGCCTTGAATGCATCGACAACCGCCTGTTGCGTGTTGAAAACGCGCACTGGCGCCTCGACCACGCGGTGTGATTCGGCGACGGCAGAAATTTTGATGATCCCGCGACCCAGATTCCCCTTTAGGAGTTTTAGCCCACCGCTCGACGCGAACGGTTTATCGCAACCGCGCAAGACTTCCTGATCAAGGCTCTGGTCAGCGCCGTCCTGCCACGCCACGGTGTCGTGGCCATTCTCGTCCGGCTCGCCCAGTACGGCTTCACGGGTATAGTGTTCGAGTCCGGGTCCCGCGACCGTATTGACATCCTCATGCAGCAAGCCCGCGCCCAGAAGCGAGCGAATCATGAACGGGATACCGCCAGCGGCAGCAAAGTGATTCACATCCGCCTGACCGTTCGGATAGACACGCGCCAGCAGCGGCACGACGGCGGACAGTGCATCGAAATCGTCCCAATTGATTTGCACACCTGCAGCTTGCGCCATCGCGACAAGGTGGATCGTATGATTAGTCGACCCGCCGGAGGCGAGCAATCCAACGATACCGTTCACCATGGCACGCTCGTCGATGACACTGCCTATCGGCATGTAGTCGTTGGAGAGTCCGCTGATCTGCACAGCGCGTGACGCAGCAGCACGCGTAAGCGCACCGCGCAGCCGCGTGTGCGGGTTGACGAAAGAGGTACCTGGCAGTTGCAGGCCCATGAATTCCATTAACAACTGGTTGCTGTTCGCCGTGCCATAGAATGTGCACGTGCCGGGCGAGTGATATGACTTGGACTCAGATTCCAACAGCTCATCACGCGTGATCTTGCCTTGGGCGTAGAGCTGCCTGGCCATCGCCTTGGCCGCATTGGTAATGCCGGATGTCATTGGACCTGCGGGCACGAAGATCGTCGGCAAATGACCGAACGATAGTGCACCGATCACAAGGCCTGGCACGATCTTGTCGCACACACCAAGGCATAGCGCGGCGTCGAACATGTTGTGTGATAGTGATACGGCCGTTGCCATGGCAATGACATCCCGGCTGAACAACGACAAATCCATACCTGGTTGTCCCTGTGTAACGCCATCGCACATCGCCGGCACGCCGCCCGCGAATTGAGCAATGCCGCCAGCCTGCCAGGCGGCCGCTTTAAGCATGGGCGGATAGTCGGCTAGCGGCTGGTGCGCAGACAACATATCGTTATAGGCTGAAACGATCGCGACGTTCGGCCTTTCCTTGCCGGCCAGCGCGCGCTTGCCATCAGCATCGTTGGCTGCAAACCCATGCGCGAGATTGCCGCAAGACAACTCGCTACGGTGGGGACCGTCTCGACGCGCCTCATCAACCATGGCGAGGTAGGCCTCGCGCGTTGGCTTGCTTCGTTCGATAATCCGCCGCGTGACGGCGTTAATCACTGAGCTCGGCATGTCACTCTCCTACAAAGCAAAATAGGTCGTCAATGGCACGATTTCCTGGCGCAGGACACTGCGAACAGGCAAAGACTTAAGGTCACCATCCGCACTGGCCTTGGCGAATACATCAGCTTTCGCCTGGCCGAAGAACACAAGCCGGATCGCTCGCGCATCGAGTAGCGCGGCAGGCGTCAGGCTAATACGTGCGAGTGGCTGACTTGGCGGCTGCACCAACACACAACTGTCATGACTCGCAAGGTCGGTCTCGATAGACGGCGCGTCGGGGAACAGTGACGCCGTATGACCGTCATCGCCCATGCCCAGTAAGGCGACATCAAACGGCCGCGGCAACTCGTCAACGCGTGCGCTAATGCGCTGTGCCGCGTGATCAAGTTCAGCGCTCTTATCATACAAGCTAACAAGCTTTGCCTTGCTAGCCTTGCCACGCTGCAGTTCCCGGCGCAGCATGCCAATATTGCTGTCTTCGTGCTGTTCATCGACCCAGCGCTCGTCGCTCGGCAGGATCGTGACGCGCGACCAATCCAACTCTCGAGCCGCTAACGCGCGGTAGGTTGCTATGGGTGAACTACCGCCACTGGCAACCAGCGTCGCATGACCGCGCGCATCGATTGCGCCGCGCAGATCGCGGGCGATGGCGTCTGCGAGTGCAACAGCAAGACGTTCGCGGCTGTCAAAAAACTGTTGGATAAACATGTTCGTTGGTTCCTGGTGGATTACGCCTGATGCCACTCGCGATCGTCCCGGTCGAGCAGGACAACAGAGGCACTTGGCCCCCAGGTCCCCGCAACGTAAGGCTGAGCTCGTAACTCTGATTCATGCCAGGCGGCAATAATCTGGTCGATCCATTGCCATGCGGCATCGACTTCATCTCTATGCATAAACAACGCCGGATTGCCTCGCAGCACTTCCATGAGCAATCGCTCATAAGCATCTGGGTAACGCAATTGGTGCGCATCGCTAAAGCTCAAGTTGAGCGGTAACTCAAGTAGCTCGAAGCCGCCCGGGCCCGGCTGTTTGGTCATCATCGTCAGCTTCATACCTTCGTCCGGCTGCAAGCGAATGATGAGCCGATTCGCACGCAACTGGCCAGCCGCATCCGAGAAGATTGAATGCGCAACGGCACGGAATTGAATGACGATTTCGGATGACTTCACTGGCAATCGCTTGCCTGTGCGCAAATAGAACGGCGTGCCATTCCACCGCCAGTTGTCGATATCGGCGCGTAGCGCCACGAATGTCTCGACGTCGCTGGACTCATCCAACTCATCAAGATAACCATCGACCGCAGTGCCAGCAATAGCGCCAGCGGCATACTGACCGCGCGCAGTCGTGCGTTTTGCGGTACTCGCCGAGATAGGACGAAGTGCGCGCAATACCTTGATCTTCTCCTGCCTGATATCGTGGTGGCTCATGCTGAGCGGCGGCTCCATTGCGACGAGACAAAGCAACTGCAACATATGGTTTTGGACCATGTCACGCAGCGCACCCGTGCGGTTATAGAACTGCGCACGATTACCCGTGCCAATATGCTCGGCAACGGTAATCTGTACGTTATCAATATGCGTGCGATTCCACAGTGGCTCCAGCAGTGAATTGGCAAACCGCAGCGCAGAGAGATTCTGGACGGTCTCCTTACCGAGATAGTGGTCAATCCGGTAAATCTGCCGCTCTTCGAAATGCTGTCCAACCGCATCATTGATCCGCTCGGCGCTATGCCTGTCACTGCCGACCGGCTTCTCTAACACGATTCGCGCAGCACTATTGATCAGCCCTTGCTCAGCCAGTTGTTTCGCAGTGTCGCCAAACAGGCTCGGCAGCGTGGCCAGGTAAAACACCCGACAGCGATCCGTGTGACCATTCAGTGCGTCAGCCATGGCGCTCCAGCCGTCGGGCTTTTTGATATCGAGCGCGAAGTAATCTAGCCGTTGCGAGAAGCGAGCCCAGACTTCATCCTCTAGCTCATCTTCAGTGAGATACGTCTCCAGTGCTTCGCGCACCCAAGCCACAAAGTCTTCGCGCGATAAGGCGGAGCGCGACACACCGAGGATACGGCTATCGATTGGAAACTGACCATCGCGGTCACGATGAAACAGCGCGGGCAGCAGTTTGCGCTGCGCCAGATCACCTGTACCACCAAAAATCACCAAGTCGAATGGGTCGACAGGTATGAACTGCGCCATAGTCTTCTCTTCTCAAGTTTAGAAATATGTGTTGCCAACAGCATTACGGAAATCGCTGCCGGGCATTCGATTACAAAGACAAGTACCGTCGCGCTAGCGAATTTCGCCAAGCAACGCATCGGCGACAAAGTCAGCGCGCTCGACAGAGGCATTTTGACCCATCAGGCCAATTCGCCAGGCTTTGCCGGCAAACTTACCCAACCCCGCGCCAATCTCGATGCTGTGCTTCTCTAGCAGGCGCCCACGCAGCGCCGCATCATCCACACCGTTGGGAATATCAATGAGTGTCAATGGTGCAAGCCGATGTGCGCTCGCGACAGTCAGGCACAAGTCGGCGTCCTCCAAACGACCGTAAAGATGTGCCGCCGCATCCGCGTGTCGCTTCCAGCGCGCTTCCAACCCTTCATCCACGACCAGCCGCAGCGCCTCGCGCATCGCGAACAATGAGTTCACGGGCGCCGTATGATGATAGGCCCGCTTTGCCTCTCCGCTCGTGTAATAGCTGGCCAACAGATTGGTATCACAAAACCAGCTTTGCACGGGCGTCTTGCGGCTCGATGCCTTCTCAATCGCTGCTGGCGAGAAGGTAATTGGCGAGAGCCCGGGCACACAGCTCAGGCATTTCTGGCTTCCTGAATACACGACATCCAGATTCCAGTCGTCAACGCGCAGTTCCACACCGCTAAGCGATGTCACAGTATCGGCAATAACAAGGCAATCACGCTGCTTGGCAATCTCAGCAAGTGTTTTGGCGTCGGACCTGACACCCGTCGAAGTCTCTGCGTGCACAAACGCGACGACGCCCGCTTGCGGGTTCTTGTCGAGTGCGTCGGAGAGCTTCTCAGGACTGACTGGTGTGCCCCACTCGTCTTCGACGAGGACCACATTCGCCCCGATCCGCTCACAGATACTTTGCATCCGGCCGCCGAAGACGCCATTGATACAGACGATAACGGTATCGCCGGGCTCAACGATGTTGACAAAACTGGCCTCCATACCGATTGAGCCAGGGGCGGACAGCACGAACGTGACGGGATTCTCTGTCAGGAAGCAAGTCCTGAGATCGGCGACGATATGATCCATCGTATCCAGGAAAACGGGGTCCAGGTGCCCAATCGTGGGCTGCGCCAGCGCAATCAGTACCGAGTCCGGCACGTTGGTCGGGCCAGGCCCGAATAAGTCTCTGTACGGAATCACGCCACATCCCCTGCGATCACGCTAGTTATTATCTGTCCGGTTGTTCCTGAGCGAATTACAGCCAGTTCACCTGGCGAATGCAAGCATCACCGGCAGGTCAGGCCTGCTTTGGCACAAAGATCGCCTTCGTTTCCAGAAACTCCTCAAGCCCGAACTCACCCCACTCTCGCCCGTTGCCAGACTGTTTGTAGCCGCCGAACGGAGCGGTGATAGCGCCGCCATGCCCATTGATATGCACACTGCCTGCACGAAGTCGCGACGCGACCCTGACCGCACGCTGTGGATCGCCCGACTGGACATAGGCCGCGAGCCCGTACGGCGTGTCATTAGCGATCGCAACCGCCTCATCCTCGTCGTCATAACCGATAATGACCAGCACCGGGCCGAACACTTCTTCGCGAGCGATATGCATAGCATTGCTGACGTTAGCGAACACGGTCGGCCTGACGTAGAAACCGCTCGTCATGCCAGCGGGGCGCCCGGGGCCGCCAGCGACCAACGTCGCACCCTCGTCGATCGCTGTCCGTATCAGCCCTTGAATTTTGTCGAACTGCGCCTTGCTGACGACCGGCCCCACCTTGCTGGCAGGGTCGGTCGGGTCACCTACCGGGGTTGCATTGGCGACACCAGCCGCGATTTCTGCAGCAGCCTTCATCTGCGCGGCCGGCACAAGCATCCGCGTTGGCGCGTTGCATGACTGCCCCGTATTGGCAAACACCTGCCGCGCACCCGAAACAACCGCCTTTTCAAGATCTGCATCGTCAAGAATCACGTTGGGCGATTTACCACCGAGCTCTTGGGCAACACGCTTGACCGAGTCGGCCGCGGACTTCGCCACTTGAATGCCGGCGCGCGTCGAACCCGTAAACGACATCATGTCGATATCCGGGTGCGAAGACATTGCGGCGCCGACGGTAGGTCCATCGCCATTCACTAGGTTGAAGACCCCAGCGGGCACCCCAGCCTCGTCCAGAATCTCAGCAAGCAGCATGGCATCGATCGGCGCGATTTCGCTGGGCTTCAGCACCATCGTACAACCGGCAGCTAGCGCAGGCGCGACCTTGCACGCAATCTGGTTTTGCGGCCAGTTCCATGGCGTGATCAGGCCACACACGCCAATTGGCTCGCGGGTGAGCACGAAGTCGCCTTCGTTGCGTTGCCAGTCATAGTTACCCACCAGCTTCAGCATCGTCGAAAAGTGCGCGAGCCCGCTGCCCGCCTGGGCCTTCGTCGCGAAACCGAGCGGCGCGCCCATTTCACGACTGATCGCCTCGCCCATCTCGCCCATGCGACGCTTGTAAATATCGACAATACGTTGCAGCAGCGCGACCCGGTCCTCGACCGTGGATTGGGAGAAGCGCTCAAAGGCCGCTCGTGCGGCAGCGACGGCCTGATCAACATCCTCAGCTGTGCCCGCAGAAATCCGCGCGAATACCGTTTCGTCAGCCGGGTTCACGATATCAATCGTGTCACGCCCGTCTGGGGTCACCCACTCACCGTTGATATAAAAACCGAGATAATCCTGCATCGCACTGGCTCCACATAGCTGCGACACGCTGTCGCTCAATTGTAGTCTGCTTCCATGGTAATGGTTTTGACGACGCATCGGCTATAATTGATCGATGAATTTCAGTCATTGCGGGTACACACAAACGTGATAAAGACAGACGTAGTCATAGTCGGCGCCGGCCCATGCGGTCTCTTTCAAGTCTTCGAACTTGGTTTGCTCGGGCTCAAGGCGCACATTATCGATTCGATTGCGCATCCAGGCGGTCAGTGCACCGAGTTGTATCCCGACAAACCCATTTACGATATTCCGGCGATTCCGATGTGCACTGGGCAGGAGTTGACCGACAGCCTGCTCAAACAGATAGAGCCATTTGGAGCGGAGATGCACTTGTCTGATGAGGTCACCGAACTGGCCCGGCAAGACGATGGCACATTCCATGTCGCCACGGCGAACGGCAAGCGATTCGAGGCGAAAGCAGTGGTTATTGCAGCGGGCGTGGGCTCATTCCAGCCGCGCCAGATTCGCGCAGCGAATGCGGCGGACTATGAAGGCGCCGGTATCGTCTATCGGGTTCGTGATCCGCAGCAGTACGCCGGCAAGCGGCTGACGATCTTCGGTGGCGGTGATTCGGCACTGGATTGGGTACTGGAGCTACACAAGATCGCCGATCGCATTACGTTGGTCCATCGCCGTGACGAGTACCGCGCCGTGGAAGCCTCGGTCGCCAAGATGAGAGCATTAGTGGCCAGCGGTGACATGGACCTCTACGAGAATGCTAAGGCCACGGCGTTTCATGGTGAAGACGGCACGCTGACGTCGGTGGACATTGTGACCAAGAGCGGCGATGCGCATACGATCGACACCGATCACGCCATGGTGTTCTTCGGACTGGCACCCAAGCTCGGGCCCATCGCGGACTGGGGTCTGGATATCAACAGAAAAACCATCAATGTCGATACCGAAAAATTCCAGACGTCTGAGCCCGGTATTTTCGCCGTCGGCGATATCAACTTCTACCCGGGCAAGAAAAAGCTGATTCTCTCCGGCTTTCACGAGGCCGCCCTCGCTGCTTTCGCGATCAAGGGCATGCTGGAACCCGACCGCAAGGTACATCTGCAATACACAACCACCAGCCCGATCATGCATGAGCGGCTTGGGATTAGTGAGTAATTATGTAAAATATCTATAGTTCTATAGATAAAGTATTTCGTTTAAAGTATTGTTTTTTTGTTAATTTTTAATTAATCGAACAAAATTGTTGCAATAATTCTATAGATCTATAGAATTCTCGGCCAGCTTTAACAGCCAATGACCGAGCATGTCCGACCAAAACCAACACCGCTACGATCAGAAAAAACTGGCCGCGATACGCGCTGCCGCCGGTGAGTTCGCGGCGCACGGCTATCACGGTACGAGTACCAAGGCGATTGCCGAGCGGATGGGCATCAAACAAGGCAGTCTCTACTACTATTTCAAGTCAAAGCAAGACGCTCTTGGCGAAGTCTGCCTGTATGGCATCGAGGACTACGTCCATCGCCTGGAGACGATTGCCAGCACCAAACAACCGTTCGCGGCGCAGCTTCTCGCCGTGTTCCAGGCGCATCTATCTGCCTATCGGGAGAAGAACGAAGCGCTCAAGGTGTACAACGACGAGCGCCTGTATCTGCCGGAAGACGCAAGAAGCGAGCTCAAGAAACTCGGCAGTGGATACCGCCAGATGCTCGAGTCTCTGTTCGAGCGCGCCAAGACCGACGGTGACCTGCGCCGTAATGTCGATTGCCACTTCGCCGCGCAAGCGGTGATTGGTATGGGCAATGCGTGGGGCGATCTTATCGTTCGCGACAGCGAGCTGGATGTATTTAGCCTCGCTCAGAAATGCGCGGACATGCTGATGAATGGGCTGGCACAGCAAGACGGCGAACAAACACCGACTAACACTTAAGTAAAACATACTCAGGAAGGACAGAATCATGGGCGCATTCAAAGCACCGCACGGCGGCTCACTCAAGGAGCTATACGTTTCAGAAGATCAGGCAGACGCGATGAAGATCGAGGCAAAAGACTACGCGTCGTGGGACTTGTCACCGCGTCAAGTCTGCGACCTCGATCTGATGATGTGTGGCGCCTTTTCGCCATTGGAAGGATTCCTCACTGAGGCCGACTATGACCGTGTCGTCACGGACATGCGTTTAACCAATGACGTGCTCTGGCCCATCCCCATCACGCTCGACGTCAGCGAAGACTTTGCCAAGACCGTTGCCACCGGAGACACTATTGCACTGCGCGACGCGGAAGGCGTGATGCTCGCAGTGATGGATGTATCCGACATCTGGACACCCGATAAGCAACGAGAGGCCGAACAAGTGTTCGGCACGACGGATACCAAACACCCGGGCGTTAACTACCTGATGCATCAGGCTGGCGCCGTATACCTTGGCGGCAAGGTTCGCGGCGTCGAACCACCGACCTACTACGACTTCAAACTGCTGCGTGACACACCATCAGAGCTCCGGGGTCGGTTCCGCAAGCTGGGCTGGAGAAAGGTCGTCGCGTTCCAGACCCGGAACCCCTTGCATCGTGCGCACCAGGAACTGACGTTCCGCGCGGCCCGCGAAGTAGAAGCCAACTTGCTCATTCAGCCAGTCGTCGGCATGACGAAACCAGGTGATATTGATCACTTCACGCGCGTTCGTTGCTACGAGCACGTGTTGGCCGAATACCCAGAACAAACGACGACTCTGAGCCTGCTCAATCTCGCCATGCGTATGGCCGGGCCGCGCGAAGCAATCTGGCACGCACTCATTCGCAAGAACTACGGCTGCACACATTTTATCGTCGGCCGAGACCATGCAGGACCGGGTGATGACTCCAACGGCAATCCCTTTTATGGGCCGTATGATGCACAGGACCTGTTCAAGAAATATGAAGAAGAAATGGACATCAGCATGGTGCCATTCAAGATGATGGTATACGTTGAAAACAAGGCTGAGTACTTGCCAGCCGATGCAACCGCGCCAAACGACAAAGTCCTGAATCTGTCCGGCACGGAGTTCCGTCGCCGTCTGCGAGAGGGCCTGGAGATTCCGTCATGGTTCTCGTACCCCAAAGTCGTTGAGGAGCTGCGCAAAGCGCACCCGCCGAAGAACAAACAAGGCTTCACCGTTTTCTTCACCGGCCTTTCCGGTTCAGGCAAATCGACGGTTGCCAACGCGCTAATGGTCAAGTTGCTGGAAGACGGATCGCGCCCGGTGACCCTCCTGGATGGTGATGTCGTGCGCAAGAATCTCTCGAGCGAGCTGAACTTCTCCAAAGAGCACCGTGATCTGAACATCCAACGTATTGGCTATGTTGCCAGTGAGATAACCAAGAACCGCGGTATTGCCATCTGTGCGCCCATCGCGCCGTACAGCGAAACTCGACGTCAGGTACGAGAGACCATCGGGCCGCTCGGCGGCTTTATCGAAGTGCATGTCTCAACGCCAATTGAGGTTTGCGAAGAACGGGACCGCAAGGGCTTATATGCCAAGGCGCGGGCTGGACTGATCAAGGGCTTTACTGGCATCGACGATCCGTATGAAGCACCGACAGATGCTGAACTCGTCATCAATACAGCTGAGCTGTCCGCGGACCTCGCCGCGCATCGCGTGCTGATCACCCTCGAGAAGTTGGGATACATCAAGTAATGAGTGAAAAGGCACGCTACGCATATCATCGGCCTCACCCATGGCATGGGCTAACGCCTGGCGCGCATGCGCCAGCGTTGGTCA
>JBCCCC010000026.1:0-26524 GCA_039033695.1 Pseudomonadota bacterium
GCGTCAGGACGCTCGGCATTTGTCACTGGATGCGCTGCGCATTCGTGCCCGCAAAGGCGGCAATTATTTGTCGCATTTCAAAGGGCGCGGGATGGAGTTCGATGAGGCGCGTTTGTATCAGGACGGCGACGATCCGCGCAGCATTGACTGGCGCGTGACCGCGAGAACCGGGCGCCCCTATACCAAATTGTTTCGCGAAGAGCGCGAGCGACCTGTGCTGTGCTGGGTGGATCAACGGGCCACTATGCAGTTCGCGACTCGCGGCGTTTTTAAATCGGTCCTGGCGGCTCAGTTGGCCGCGTTACTGGCATGGGCAGCGGCCAAGCGCGGCGATCGTATTGGTGGATTCGTGTTTAACGACACGCAACGTGTCGAGCTCAGGCCCATGCTCGGTAATCGTGCCGTGCTACGGCTTATTCACCAGATGAGTGTGTTGCAGTCTGATCAGAATGCCGGCGCAGGTGCTGTGGACACACTGCAAAAAACCATGGCGGGCCTTCGCCGCGTCGCCCATCCGGGCAGCCTTATTGCCCTTATGAGCGACTTTCGCGGACTGAGTGAAAAGGCGACAGCGCACTTGATCAATATTGCCAAACACAATGATGTTCTCATGCTGTTCATCACCGACCCGCTTGAGCATGAGTTGCCGCCGCCGGGGCGCTATCCAATGCTGCTTGGCGACCGACGCTTCAACCTCGATAGCAATCCGCGTCAGCGCGAGCGTTGGGCTGCGCAATTCGAGGCGCGCAGCGATGCATTGCGCATGCTCGCTGAACGCAACAGGATCCGGTGGCAGGCGGTGCAGACCGATGATGAGCCGCTCGCAATCATGCAAGGCTTGATGGGCCGGGTGCTTTAAGCATGAACCCATCAGAGCTGCCATTGCGCGACATTCACTTGCCCGATCCCATTGGCTGGTGGCCTCTGGCCCCTGGCTGGTGGGTCCTGCTCGCCGTGCTGCTGGTTGCGATTGCGCTCGCAACCTGGCGCTATCTACGCCAGGACCGTCGGTTGCTACGCCTTGCCACTCGCGAGCTGAATGGGCTGCAGCGTCGCTACGCGCAGACGAACGATGCGCGCGAGTTCTTGTTGCGTGTTTCTCAGCTATTGCGGCGCTTCGCAATGGCAAAAGTCGGTCGCGAACGCAGCGCGGGGCTGCAAGGCAGTGCATGGCAGGAGTTCCTCAATGCACCGTTGCCCGATGCACCGTTCTCGCAATTGCCCGGCCAGTTACTGATTGACGCCGTTTACCGGCCAGACCTGCCGCCGCTGGACAAGCAGCAAGTCTCGAGATTAAGCGCCGATTGTCGCCGGTGGCTCAACGCACTGTCGACTGGGAAGGCAGGCCCCTGATGAGCAGCTTGCCCTTCCTCCCCGCCGGCTTGGATTTCGCCTGGCCGTGGGTCGCATTACTCGCGCCGCTACCGCTGATCTTGCGTTCGTTGCTGCCCGCCGCTGCACAAGGCCGAGACAGCGCGCTGCGAGTGCCGGCTGGCACCGGCCTGTCGGCGCTCGATGGCGCCGAGCAATCCGTGCGCACACGCCTGAGTTTGCGTGTCATCATTGCGCTATTGGCTTGGTGCGCCTTGATTGTCGCGGCCATGCGTCCGCAATTGCTAGCAGATGCGCAGAGCTCACCAGTAACCGGGCGTAATCTCATGCTTGCCGTGGACTTGTCTGGCAGCATGGAGGCAAAAGACTTCAAACTCGCCGGTCGTTCAGTTGACCGATTGACCGCCACTAAAGCAGTCGCTGGTGACTTCATTGACCGACGCACCGGTGATCGTCTCGGTCTGATTCTTTTCGGTGAACGCGCGTACTTGCAGACGCCGCTAACGTTCGACCGTCAGACACTCAAGACACTGTTGTTCGAGGCGGCCATCGGACTGGCGGGTGAAAAGACAGCAATTGGTGATGCCATCGCGTTGGCCGTCAAGCGTATTCGCGACATGGGCGAGAACAGTCAGGAGCAGGTGTTAATCCTGCTCACAGATGGTGCCAACACGGCAGGTGCCATCGAGCCGCTAAAGGCCGCTGAACTTGCGGCAACTGTAGGGCTCAAAATCTACACGATTGGAATTGGTGCAGAACGCATGTCAGTAGGTTTTGTGCAGCGCTTGGTTAACCCGTCAGCGGACTTGGACGAGCAAACGCTTAGTGCGATCGCCGAGCAAACCGGCGGCAGGTACTTTCGCGCTCGTGACACCGCAGCGCTGGCAGACATCTACCGGGATCTGGATCGTCTGGAACCGGCGGCGGATGATGAGGTAGGTTATCGTCCGCGCGACGACGTGTTCTTCTGGCCGGCAGCAGTTGCCGCCGGCTTGTTTGCGGTGCTCGCCTTGGGACGTTCATTCGGGAGGGCGGTGTCGTGATCGCCGACCTGCATTTCTTGCGGCCACTATGGTTGTTGGCGATTCCACTAGGTTGGCTGCTAATTTGGCACAGCGCCCGACTGGCGGCTGCGCACGCCGGTGCGTGGTTGGCCGTTATTGATCCTGCGTTGCGACCGCACGTCCTGGTGAGTGCCACCGAGGCGCGCACGGCGCGCTGGCCATGGATGCTGGCGGCCGTTTCCGTGCTTGCAGGCGGGGTATCACTTGCGGGTCCTGCCTGGGAGCGGCAGAAGGTGCCGGTGACTCGCTCAGGTGACGCCATGGTTATTGTGCTTGATTTGTCGCGTTCGATGGATGCGACGGATGTGGCACCCTCAAGGTTGGCGCGAGCCAGGTTGAAACTGAAAGATATCCTGCGGGCTCGCGCTGGCGGTGACACGGGGCTAGTTGTGTTTAGCGCCAATGCGTTCGTCGTAACGCCACTCACCGATGACACTGATACCATTGATGCGATGGTGCCGACGCTAGTTAGCAGTCTGATGCCCAGTCGCGGCAGCTATCCGGAGTCCGGTCTGTTCAAGGCGGCGCAGTTACTCGAACAGTCCGACGTCGCGCAAGGGCGGATTCTATTGATTACCGACGGTGGCAACATGCCGCCTGCCATCGATGCCGCGCGTGAGCTCAATGCCAGCGGTCATGAAGTCTCCGTGCTCGCAGTTGGCACGACCGATGGTGGTCCTATTCCGCAGCAGAACGGTGGTTTCGTCGCAGATGATCGCGGCAATATCGCAGTGCCGAAGCTCGATCGCGGTCCGTTGAGGAGACTCGCTCGAGCTGGCGGTGGTCGGTTTGCAGAGCTCACGAGCAACGATGCGGACCTGCTGGCACTTGAGCTTGCGGCTCGGGCCGACGTTGGCGTCCGTGTCAATGACGATGAGCAGTCCATCGAGCGCTGGGTCGATATGGGTCCTTGGTTGCTGCTGTTGTTGCTGCCGCTGGCCGCCTTGACGTTCCGGCGTGGCGGCTTTGCGGTGGTTGCCTGTTTGCTAATCTTACCGGTTGGCAAGGCGCATGCGCTGAGTTGGCAGGACTTGTGGCAAACACGCGATCAACAGGCACGCGATGCGCTGGAAGCCGGCGAGGCCGAACGCGCCGCGAAGTTGTTTGATGATCCCGGCTGGAAGGCAGCTGCGGAATACCGCGGTGGCAACTATGCGCAAAGTGCCGACGGTTTTGCGCAATTGGATGACACCACGGCAACCTACAATGCGGGCAACGCGCTGGCGCTCAGCGGAGACATCGGCAATGCGATCAAAGCCTACGAAGACGTGCTGGCAGCTGATCCCGCACATGAGGATGCGCG
Source organism: Pseudomonadota bacterium (assembly GCA_039033695.1). Lineage (GTDB taxonomy): Bacteria > Pseudomonadota > Gammaproteobacteria > Steroidobacterales > Woeseiaceae > CALBPI01. Next base: position 3,700 of record JBCCCC010000026.1, read on the forward strand.
CTTCAACCTTGAATTGCTAAGGTCACTGCAAGGCGATAGCCAGCAAAGCCAGGGGGAGGGTGGCGAGGATACGTCACAGGAAGGTGAGCAGTCAGACAAGGGCGAGAGCCAGTCAGGCGAGCAGTCTGGTGATTCGGCGGGCCAGAGCGCGAATCCATCGGACGCCGGCGAACAAGCCAACGCACGTGAGTCAAACGCAACCGATGAGGCACAGCAGCAGCGCGATATTGAAGCGCTGCAGCAAGCAATGCGCGACGCTGAAGCAGCCGGGAATCCCGTGCCGGAGGAGATGCGCGAGCAACTAGCCGAGTTGCGCAGCGAGGCCGAACAGCAGCAGGCGCTCGAACAATGGCTGCGACTGGTGCCGGATGATCCCGGTGGCTTATTGCGGCGCAAGTTCCGATACCAGTATCAGCGTCGCCAAACGGATCAGGATGGCAATCGCTTGTGGCCCGATGATCGAGCAGAGCCATGGTAGAAGGTAGATGATGAGTTTCTCGTATGTGCGCCTAGCGCTGCTCGTGTTTTTTTGTGTGCTCGTACCGCGTCTCGGATTGGCCGAAGTCATCGCAGCGGTTGACCGCAGTAGCGTGCAGGTGAATGAGTCGTTCTCGTTGACGCTCACTGCCGATGGTGGCGAGCTCGGAGAGCCCGATATCACCGGCCTCGATACCCATTTCGATATTCTCGGACGCAGTCAGAACAGCAGCATCAGCATCATCAACGGTGAACGTCAGGCCAGCCGTCGTTGGACTTACGTGTTATTGCCTAAGTCACCTGGCGAATTTGAGATTCCGCCGCTAAGCATCGCGGGCCGGCAGAGCCAACCGATCCCGATCCTCGTGCGAGAAGCAACTGTCGCGCCGCCCGGCGAAGCCGACGTATTCTTCGAGGTTGCCGTGGACCGAGAGCAGTCATGGGTGCAGGCTCAAGTCGTGTATACCATCAAGTTGTATCTCGGCGTCGCGGTCCGGCAGACGAGTCTGCAGGATCCGGTCGTTGAAGGTGGCGAGGTCCTCATCGAGCGACTGGGCGAGGACCGGCGTTACGACGCGCAGATCGGCGACCGTATGTACACCGTGAACGAGCGAAGCTTCGCGTTGTTTCCGCAATCCAGCGGTGAGTTCACAATCGCACCGGCACGCTTCACGGCGAGCCTGTGGGAACGCGGGAGAATCTCTTCGCCGCGAGTCTTCGAGTCGGAACCAAAGACAATTGATGTACGACCTGTGGTTTCCCCGCCGCCAGGCTATCCAAACGCTCGCTGGCTGCCGGCCAGACGCATTGACTTGCAGGCCCAACTAAGACCTGAGGACGGTATCCTCGAGCCAGGTGAGCCGGCCAACGTGCGCTTGCAACTGCAAGCCACGGGCTTGATGTCGAACCAGTTGCCGGAGATTTCGATTGCCGAGCAAGACGGGCTTCGAGTCTATCCGGATCAGCCGGATCTACAAACTCGCTCGTTGCCAAACTCGATGCGTTCATCACGCGAACAGAGCTTCGCCGTGATCGCTGCTCGCGGTGGCGTATTTGAATTACCTGAGCTCTCGCTACCGTGGTTTGATGTCAACCTGGGCGAATGGCAGGTGGCCAGCGTGGCATTGCCTGCATTGCGGGCTGCGGGCGCTGTTACCGGCGTATCCTCGCCAACAGTGCCAGCGCCGGTCGCAGACGTTGGTGGCGTGACCGCGCCGCCAGCAACCGGCACGGCTGCGGCCGGCGTGTCTGATATCGAATCCAGGCGCGAAATCTTCCGGCTTAAGCTGGCCGTGTACGGCTTGCTGGCCCTTTGGCTCGCGACGCTTTGGGTGTTCTGGCGCAGCGACCGCGTGCGTAAGTCGGCGCGTCGAAAAGCGCGCAAGGCACACGACACGAGTGCGCCGTTTCGCGGCGCGCAGAAGGCATTGAAGTTGGTCCAGCGCGCCTGCGATCAAAACGATGCGGCGGCCGCTGCACGCGAGCTGCGAGTCTGGGCTAAATACTACTGGCCAGCAGCACGTGTTCGCTCGCTTGGTGATATCGCCGCGCGCGTGACACCAGAGGCGGCAAATGCCATCGAAGGACTCAATCGCAGTCTGTACGGGCGCGAACAGACGCCATGGCAAGGTAAGGTGCTACGCAAAGCGCTCACCCAGCTGCATCATCCCGGTACTGAGAGCCGACTGGCTCAGCGCGACGTGCTGCCAGCACTATTCCCCGGGCGCTGACCGCAGGATTCGGGTGGCCGCGTTGCATTCCAGCGCGCAGACTGAACACATGAATGCTTCTACGCCATCATCCGCAGACAACGATTACGAACGTATCGCGAAGGCGATACGCTGGATCGACGCACATCGTCACGACCAACCGACAGTCGCCAGTATGGCGGCGAGCGTCGCGCTGAGCGAGGCACACTTCTCGCGTATGTTCCGGCGCTGGGCAGGCATATCACCGCAGCGTTACCTCGCACATGTGACACTAGCGGACGCGCGTCATGCGTTGCGGTGCAATGCGACCGTGGAACAGGCGGCTTTCGATAGCGGCTTGTCTGGTAGTAGTCGCCTGCACGATTTGTTTGTTCGTATTGACGCTGTGAGTCCTGGCGAGTTTCGACGTGGCGGAGAGGGCGTAAAACTGGGCTGGTCGTTTGCCGAGACGCGCTTTGGCGATGCGCTGTTGGCGACGAGTGCGCGAGGTATCGTGGCACTCCGATTCGGCGATGTGGCGGCGCGCGAGGCGCGCGTCGCGGCACTGCACGCGGAATGGCCTCGAGCGCAGTGGCAACAAGATGATGAACTTGTGAGCGTAATAACCGCGTTGTTGGATCGCAGCCAGGATGGTCCGATCCATGTGTTGTTGCGTGGTACCCCTTTTCAGCACAAAGTCTGGGAGGCGCTGCTAGGTATACCCGATGGCCAGGTCGTTAGTTACGGCACGCTGGCAAGGCGCATCGGCATGCCGTCGGCGGCACGGGCTGTGGGCAGTGCCGTGGGTGCTAATCCTGTCGCGATTCTGATTCCGTGCCATCGCGTCTTGCGCGCCGATGGCGCGCTTGGGGGTTATCGCTGGGGCGAGGATCGCAAGCGCGCCGTACTGGCGTTTGAGCAATGCCGGCAGATCAACGCATCTCGATAATCGGTGCTATCCTCGGGCGCTGACTGATCTGGTGTGTGATCTGACGCATCCCCAGACACACATGGAATTTTGATGACCCCAGCTCACTGGCTGCTGATGCTTGCGGTAAACCTCGCATTCGGCCTGAACCTTGTTGCAGCGAAATTCGTGCTGTTCGAAATGCCGCCAATGGCTTTTGCGGCGCTGCGGTTTGCAATCGTGCTGCTGGTGCTCGCCCCGGTATTGCGGGTCCACCGCGGCCAGATGGGCGTGCTGGTTGCCGTCGGTCTGTTGATGGGCACCTTGCACTTCGCATTTATTACGACTGGCATCGCCGTGGCGGAGGATGTGTCCACAGTCGCTATCTTGATTCAGCTGGGCGTGCCCTTTGCCACGCTGATGTCAGTGTGGTTTCTCGGTGAGACGATTCGCTGGCGTCGCTGGCTGGGGATTTCGCTGTCGTTTGCGGGCGTATTGATCATCGGCTTCGATCCGCGCGTATTCGATTACTGGCCAGCGGTAGCGCTGGTGACAGCGTCCGCTTTTGTCGGTGCCGCTGGCCTTACGCTAATGAAGGGCAAGGTAACGGTCGACGCATTTCAGCTGCAAGGTTGGTTGGCAGTCGTCGCTTTTCCGACGCTTGCGATGCTGTCACTGGCAACTGAGTCCGGTCAGGTGGCGGCCATGATCAATCTGTCTCCGCTGGCAATCGGCTGCCTGATCTTTTCAGCGTTGGGTGCGAGTCTGCTTGGCCACGGTGGCACCTACCAGTTACTGCGCCACTATGACCTGTCACTGGTCAGTCCGCTGATGTTGCTAGCGACGGTGTTTGGCGTTGTGTTTGGTGTGTTGCTGCTCGATGATGTCGTCACTCTACGTATGATTCTGGGCGGGTCGGTTACGTTGGCAGGGGTGTTGTTGATTACACTGCGCAACGGGCGCCGCGGTATCGCACAGCCTATCGACCAACCGGCTGTGCCAAAACCTTGATGCGGACACTGCTCGTAGATGTATCACGCAATCACGACAATCAGTCTCGATCTTGATGACACGCTTTGGCCCGTAAGGCCAGTGATCCACGCTGCGGAGCGCGCACTGCGGGCTTGGCTCGACGAACACTATCCTAGGATCTACCAGACGTTTGATCGTGACGCGGTGATGGCCATGCGGCGCGAACTCGTTGCTCGCTACCCTGAGCGTGCGCATGACCTGACGTTTGTCCGCAAGCAGTTGCTGCTGCGCATGGCGATGTCGGCCGGTTACGACGACAGTTTGGTGGAGCCTGCATTCGAGTTGTTCGATACTCATCGCAATCGCGTCACGTTTTATGATGATGCGATCCCGGCACTTGAGCAATTGCATCAGCGCTATACCTTGGTCGCGTTAACCAATGGCAATGCGAGTCTTAACAAGACTGGCATCGCGCGTTACTTCAAGGCCAAGGTGTCGGCTATTGATGTGGGCGCCGCTAAACCGGACGTTCGCATGTTTGATGGCGTGGCGCGGGCTGCTGGCGCTGCGCCAGCCGAGATTCTGCACATCGGCGATGATCCGCATCTGGATGTGCATGGCGCACGCTGCGCCGGTCAGCTGGCCCTATGGCTAAACCGAACCCGCTCAAGCTGGCCGGCCGCGCTGGGTGGCGAGCCAGCGACGATCTCTGACCTGCATGCGCTGGTGAGTCTATTGCTCGGGGGTGCTCATGAGCACTAGTCATCGCGCCGGGGTCCCGCTGCTGATCTTCGTACCTGGCATGAAGCCCAAGCCTGAGCCGCAGTTGCATCGCGATGCACTGTGGCGGTGTTTGCATGAAGGGCTCAGGCGGGTTGACACAAGCGTGGCGAACGACCTTGCGATTCACCGTGAGCAGTTTACGCGTGCCAACTGGACCTGGGTGTTCTACCGGCAGTACCGCGATATCGCGACAGACCTTCCAGGGATCGAGCAGATGCTGGCGCAATCTGCACCCGACGAACGTGACCGGGTCGAAGCGACGTCGCTGCGCACCCGGCTCACGCGGGCGCTGTATCTGGCAGCTGATACGCTACCGTTCCTGATTAACAGTTTCGCTGGCGATGATATGCAAGTGACACTGCGCGACGTACACCGCTACGTCACGAATCGCGGCGGCATCGGCGATGAGGTACGTGCCGATCTCAAGGACAAATTGCGCGACGCGCACCGAGCCGGCCAGCCCGTCATGCTGATTGGCCACAGCCTTGGTTCTGTGATCGCCTGGGATACCTTGTGGGAACTGGCACACGAAGGGCAGGGGGAAATCGGTATCGACATGTTCATGACACTGGGCAGCCCGCTGGGGAACAAGGTCATCCAACGCGGTATCAAGGGCGCATCCTTGCGTGGGCGTGATCGCTATCCGGACAACATTCGACGGTGGGTCAATATGGTCGCCATGGGCGAGCTAACCGCGCTCGACAGGTGCATGCGTAACGACTTTCGCGAGATGGAGTCACTCGGCCTGGTGGATAGTATCGAGGACTATGACGTGTACAACCACTACCGGGAAAACGGCCGGTTGTTGGTACACAGTGAGTACGGATACCTTGTGAATCAGACGACGGCCGGCATTATCGCAGACTGGTGGCGTCAGAACTGCCCGCACCTCGACGTACGGGCAGTCGACCGCGGCTAGTCGAGCTGCGGCTCGATGACGACATCAATTCGCCGGTTGCTGGCGCGCCCTTGAGAGGTTTCATTGTTGGCGATTGGCCGCGTCTCGCCGAAACCCGTGGCGGTCACGCGAGAGCTTGGGATTCGCATGGCATTGAGCATGTATTGCACGACCGAGTCAGCACGCGCCTGTGACAGGGTGGCGTTGGTAGCATCGCTGCCATAGGAGTCAGTGTGTCCCTCAACGACCAGCCTCGAGCGCGGGAAGACGTCGATAGCGGTCTCGAGCTTTTCGAGCAGCCCGTAGTACTGCGGGTCAATCGTTGACTTGCCACTCGCAAAACCGAGGCCGACCAAGCGCAGCGTAATGTTGTCGCCTTCGCGAAACACGGTGGCTTCATCACGCGAAAACATTTGCTCGACGGTTTCAAACTGCTCCTTGATGCGCGCCTGGCGCTGCAAGCGTTGCATGAGTGCCGTGCGCTCGGCCGTCGCGCCGCCAAGTTTCTCGTCCAGCAATCGAATCTCTTCGCCCATCTCTGCGGCACGCAGTTCGCTGTTTTGCAGATCTTGACCCAGCGATTGATTTTCCTCGCGCAATTCGGTCACAAAGCGGGCGAGCTGGCTGGCAACATTGGCACCACCGTTTGCCATGTCCGGCACTATGTCAGCGGCTGCGGCGATGTCCCGCAACGGCGACTCCCATTGCAGGATCAGGGCTTCGACGGTGAGGTCTTTGTCGCGCACCTGGCGCACGACTTCAGCAAGGTAGATGGCGTGTCGCGCTTCATAGTTCGCTTGTTGCGCAAGGCTGCGCGGCAAGTCGGTATCATATCGATTCTCGTTGAGCTCTTTCTCCGCACGTGCCAGCAGGTCTTTGGACTCTTGCAAGGTAATCGGGGCCAGGCGCCCAACGCGCGCGCGTTCCGCGTCCGCCAGAATCCGTCGCGTGTCGCTCAGGTAGCGAGTCTTGATAGCACCGAGTTCTGCGTCGCGGTAAAGGCTTTCGGCTTCCAGGCCATAGCGCTTGCCATCTTTCAGATCACCGCGCTCAAGAACACGAATCGCGTCCGCGAACTTTTTTTCTGCATCAGCCCAGATCGGCTCGGACAACGTTGGTGCCTCCGCTGTCTGCGCGTCGTTGCGAGTTTTGACCGTCGCGCTCAGCGTCGTCGCGGTTAGCTGCGCGGCGTTAGTGGCCTCGCCGAAGTATTCGCGCGCATCTGCGAGCTTGTCGCGCACGTACTCGACGTTTCTGCCGCGCTCAAGGGCTTCCTCAGCGGTCTGGTAAGCCTTGACCCCACGCTCATAATTGCGCGGGGCATACAATGCAGCGTTTGCCTCGCGGGCCTGGGCATAGACGGCATCTGTTTGCTTAAACAGACTCTCGCGAAGCGTCTGCGCGGAGGCCAACGTACTGGTGGTCAGCGCCAGCAGCAGCAATGCGGACCGGATAGCTCTGAATTTCATTCGAATTCCCGAATAGGCTGTGAATTGCCGGTATTCTCCCGATCCGCAGATGCAGGTGCAAGCCGAAGCGCCCTCAGACCGATTCTTACATTATGTGCACTTGATCACAGTGTTCGGCATGACAAAGCGCTAGTTTTAGCCCATGGAATCGAAGGTCTACGCACAATTTGAGGTCGATGACCCCTGCTACAAGGCGCATAACTTGTTTAGCAGTGTGGTGATGGTTCCTGGCGATACGACTGTCAGTGAGCTGCACCTGCAGTTATTGCTGGCTGAGAGCTTCGATATCGATTTCGACCGCGTACAGCTGGTCAGTTGGTGCCGTTTGCACTAGGTAGCGGGCCATATCCTATTTCCCCCTGATTGGCCCGGTCCCCTGCCGGGCTTTTTTTTGCGGCCGGTGCGAAAAAGCAGTTACACTGGAAACTGAAGGTGAATAGCAGTAGCACACGAATGGCGAGTGACTCTTCAACCCGATTTCAGCCTCAGGCTAACGACAGCGCACAACGTGGCGCTGCGTTGACGCACGTTGAGTTGAATACGCATGAGCAATGCTGGGGCACACTCTCTCGTGATGGCGGCGGTGTTTCACTCACCGTGAGAAAAAACCCGGCCGGCGAGCCATGGCGCCTTAGCAAGCAGGCGCTTCTCGAATCAATCGCGACAGCGCGCGAGCTGCTGGCGGATTAGCTAGCTTTCCAGCACAAGCTCGTAGCTCGTGTACTTACGCACGTTAAGTACGCCATCCTCGAAAATCAGATATTGCCCCTTGATGCCTTGCAACAGCGCATTGACCTCCGGCGTCTTGTCCAGATTATGCGCTTTGATCTTCTCCGGCCATGCCGTGACTGGATAACTGATCCGGGTCTCTTGGCCGTCGAACCGTTCAAAAGGCTTTTCGTTGCCATCCGTTTTAGCCGAAGCGTCGCCAGCGATTGCGTCAATCTCAGCGGCAGTCTCAGTAATCAACCTGTCCGCGCGCGCCGCGAGGTCAATGGGTTCCGGGTTGCCCTTGAGCATTCTGCGCCAGTCCGTGCGGTCACTGACATGCGCACTAATGGACTTCTCAAGCAATCCGGCGATCAACCTTGAGCGCGTGCGAAAGATTGGCAACGCTTGCGTTGCGCCTTGGTCAATCCATCGGGTAGGCAGTTGATCCTGGCGTGTGATACCGACCTTGATGCCACTGGAGTTGGCGATATAGACAAAGTGATCCTGGAAACAGTGCGCCAGCGCCCAGTCCGGTTCACGGCAAGTGCCCTTGTCAAAATGGCACGTATGTGGTCGAACAATACACATATCACAACGGGCCAGCCGCTGGCTGCACGGGAAACAATAGCCCTGACTGTAGCTTTTTTTGGTTTTTCGACCGCAATTCTGGCAATGGATGTCGCCAGTGAAACGCAGGCTGATCTGGCGCCCAATCAGCGGGTTCATCGGTATCTGATGATCGTCCAGCTGTAACGTATAGCTAACCGGATCGTCATTGCGCACGTGCATTTTTTGCGCGTGGCCCTGTATTTCGCTCATGGCGTCCTCATGTCTATTGCTTGTGGCGCTTCCGTGCTCGGGCGCGCGCATGAGACAATACCGCATCAGCTCCAATATCGCAGGACTTCTCCATGGCCAAAGAGCAACCGACGCTGCGTGGTATCCCGATTATCACGAGCGGCCAGAAATACGATACCGAAGAGGGCTTCAAGGCCATCAAGAATGGCGTTAAGCGGCGCGCCGACCGCGAAGCTGCGGTTGCAGGTCGCAAGCCACAATGGCTGCGCGCCAAGATGCCGTCGGGCGCGAAGTTCTCATCAGTGAAGAAAACTGTGCGCGAACAGCGCCTCAGCACGGTTTGCGAGGAGTCGATGTGCCCGAACATTGGCGAGTGCTGGAATGCGGGGACGGCAACCATCATGGTGATGGGCTCGGTTTGTACGCGTGCCTGTCAGTTCTGCGCTGTGGATACTGGCAATCCGAAAGGTTGGCTGGATCACGAAGAGCCCGAGAATACCGCAAAGGCGGTCGAGTCCATGGGCCTAAAGTATGTCGTACTCACGTCCGTTGATCGCGATGACCTTGCCGACGGTGGCGCTTCGCACTACGCAGCTTGTGTGCAAGCGATCAAACAGCGCACGCCCGAAACAGCGGTCGAGGCATTGACGCCCGATTTCAACGGCAATGAGGATCATGTCGCGTTGTTACTCGACTCCGGCCTCGAAGTGTTCGCCCAGAATGTCGAGACCGTGGAACGCTTGACGCACCCGGTTCGCGACCCTCGCGCGGGCTATCGCCAGACGCTGGATGTGTTGGCCTTTGCCAAACGCTATCGGCCGGACGTCCTCACCAAGACCAGCTTGATGCTGGGCCTTGGAGAAACTGACGATGAGATCATTCAAACACTGGATGACCTGGCGGCGATCAATTGCGATATCGTGACATTCGGCCAGTACTTGCGTCCCACGGTCAATCACTTGCCGATTGAGCGCTATGTGACGCCGGAGCAATTCCTGCACTATCGCGAGCTTGGCCTTGCACGCGGGTTTCTGGAGGTCGTGTCCGGCCCGCTGGTTCGTTCCAGCTATCGTGCCGAACGGGTGTTAGAGAAGAACAACGTCGGCTTCGCATCTCAAGCCACATCGGGTAGCGCAGGATGAGCGGGTTCGTGGGCGAGTACGCGCTTTTTCTTGCCAAGGTCGTGACGTTTCTGCTGGCGGTTTTCGTACTGTTGGCCATGGTGGCTGGGTTTTCCAAGCGCGCCCATCACAGCGAGACGTTGCGTGTCGAGAAACTCAACGACAAGTTCCGGCAAATGACCAACAGACTGCGTCGCGCGGTCAGCTCACCTGCTGCGGCAAAAGCCCTGAAAAAACAGCAGAAGGCGGATAGCAAGGCGCGAAAGAAATCTGAAGCGCAACGGCCGCGCACGTACTTGATCGACTTCAAGGGCGACATTAAGGCGAGCGCCGTGTCTTCATTGCGCGAGGAGATATCGGCCGTGTTGGCGGTCGCCTCGCCCGAAGATGAGTTACTCGTGCGACTCGAAAATCCAGGCGGCGTTGTGCACGAACACGGCCTGGCCGCGGCACAACTGGCGCGCGTGCGCGATGCCGGAATTCGGCTGGTGGTGTCGGTCGACAAGGTAGCGGCTAGCGGTGGCTACCTAATGGCATGCGTCGCCGATCGCATTATTGCCGCGCCGTTCGCGATTGTTGGCTCGATCGGTGTCATAGCGCAGTTGCCCAACTTTAATCGCTTGCTGGATGAAAAAGGGGTCGATTTCGAGCAAATTACGGCTGGCAAGTACAAGCGAACGGTCACGATGTTTGGTAAGAATACGGATGCTGACCGCGCCAAGCTGAAACAAGAGCTCGAAGACATTCACGCGCTGTTCCAGGCCGCCGTGGCCCGCTATCGTCCGGACCTTGACCTTGAAAAGGTGGCGACCGGCGAGCACTGGTACGGAACGCAAGCCCAGGATTTGGGTCTTATAGATGAGATCGTGACCAGCGACAGTTGGGTGATTGCGGCATTGGGCGAGCGAGATATATTCTCAGTGAAATATGAGATCAAGCAACCGCTGCCGAAGAAGCTCATGGGTGCTGTCGATAGTGCTGTCGACAATGCGATCAATAGACTGCGTGGCGCGGTTGCTGGTCTGCGCCAGGGTTGGTAGCGCGGCTTTGTTGCCGCAGAGGGTAGCCAGATGAAAACACGCAAGAGCCTTTCACGTAGCGCATTGCTTTGCCTGGTTCTGGCGAGCGCCGGTTTTGGTGGCTGCGCATCGATGGTATCGGACGAGTCGCTCGAAGCTGAAGGGCGTGCAACGTTTGACAAACTGCAGGCCGAGGTGCCGCTGGTCAAGGATCCGGCCACGATTGATTTTGTGACCTGCGTGGCCAATGCCATTGTGGATCAGCTTGATGGACCCGCGGCGCAATTTGACTGGGAACTGGCCATATTCGACCAGGAACCGGTCAATGCGTTTGTGCTGCCCGGCGGCAAGATCAGCGTTTACCGCGGGCTACTTGGTGTCACTAAGAATGACGCTCAATTGGCTGCGGTCATGGGGCACGAGGTCGCGCATGTGACCGAGCGTCACCCGGCAGAGCGTGTGGCGCGCACACGTGCCACACAGACCGGCGTTGGCATTCTGTCAGGCATTGTCGGCGGTACACCCATCGCAGCACAAAGCGCTTCTACGGCATTGCAGATCGGCGCCCAGCTTGGCCTGTTACTGCCTTTCAATCGCGGCCAGGAGAACGAAGCGGATCGGGTTGGATTAATCTATATGGCGCGCGCCGGGTTTGATCCGCGCGAGAGTGTCAAGCTATGGCAAAACATGGCGGCCGCTAACGATCGCTCACCGCCGGAATTTCTGTCGACGCACCCGAGCAGCGATACTCGCATTGATGAGCTGGTGTCCCAATTGCCCGAAGCGCTTGCGCTTTACAATCAAGCCAAGGCCGCAGGCAAGCAACCGCGTTGTGTGCGCCCGGATAGCCTCGATCCTCCGGAAGAAGAGCCGGAGAGCTGATTGATCACCGCGATGACGGCCAGCTGATCTGGGCGTGGCAGAGCTGATCCATGCGACCCGGCGTGGTCTTGAATGTCGTGCTGGTGGCTTCTGTATTGACCCGATGCGACGCAGCGAGCTTGCGTTGATCACGCATGCGCATGCTGATCATGCGCGGCGCGGCGCGGACCGTTATATTGCGGTTCGTGATAGCGTGCCCATTCTCAGAGCGCGACTCGGCAACAGCGTGCGCATCGATGCAGTTGACTATGGTGAGCAGCTTGAGCTCGGCGACACCCGCGTCTCATTTCACTCGGCAGGTCATGTATTGGGTTCCGCGCAGATCCGTGTGCAACGCGGTGACGACGTATGGGTGGCCAGTGGCGACTTCAAACGCGATCCGGACCCCACTTGCGCGCCGTTTGAGGTTGTGCCTTGCGACACGTTCATCACTGAGGCGACGTTCGCGTTACCGATCTATCGTTGGCCACCGGCAGCAGAGGTAGCACGGGAAATCCATGAATGGTGGCAGTCAAACGCCCGTCAATCTCGACCAAGCGTGCTGTTTTGTTACTCCTTTGGCAAGGCGCAGCGCGTGCTTGCGGAGCTAATGGCGCTGACGTCCGAATGCGTGCTGGTGCACGGCGCTGTCGCGAAGCTGACCGATCTTTATCGTGAAGCCGGCGTGCAGATGCTACCCACACAGACGCTGGACTTACGTACCCGGCGTGACTATGCCGGGGAGCTCATTATTGCGCCGCCAGGCGCAGCTGGATCGCGCTGGATGCGGCGCTTCAAATCCGCATCAACCGGGTTCTGCTCCGGCTGGATGCAAGTGCGTGGCAACAGACGCAGGCGCGGCTACGATCGCGGTTTTGTGCTATCCGATCATGCTGATTGGCCATCGTTGCTGCGCACAATTGACGAGGTGGGTGCTACGCGTATTCTGACAACTCATGGGCATTCGGACACGCTGGTGCGCCTGCTTCGTGAACGGGGCGTCGATGCTCAAGCACTCGCACTGAGTGAGCCCGAGGATGACGATGCAGCGCTTCACTGAGCTGTATCGCGAGCTTGACCAGACAACCTCGACGCGTGCCAAGGTCGCGGCGATGGTCGACTATTTTCTGACGGTTGACGCAGGCGATGTGGCTTGGGCCACGTTTTTTTTATCGGGGCGTCGTGTGCGTCGGCTGGTTGGCGCTGCCGACCTGCGTCGCTGGCTGACGCAGGCATCTGAGCTACCGGAATGGCTGGTTGAAGAAACCTACGCCAGTGTTGGCGATCTGGCCGAGACTATTGCGTTGCTATTGTCGGACCGACAACGCGACCGCCCGTTCGACGGCGTAAGCCTTACGGATTTTGTGACGAACCAGCTCTTGGTGTTGGCGCAACTGGATGACGAGGCGCGGCGCCAGGCCGTGCTTTCGTGGTGGCAGCAACTGCCCTACGACGCCTGTTATCTGGTCAACAAGTTGATGACCGGTGCGCTTCGCGTCGGCGTCTCGCAGACGTTGGTAGCAACTGCACTGGCCGAGGTTGCGCAGTTGCCAAGGCCGGTAATTTTGCACCGCATGATGGGAGATTGGCAGCCAGAGGCGGCGTTCGCCGAAGCGCTACTGGCCCCGGATGATGGACAGGTCGTGCTGTCACGACCCTATCCGTTTGCACTGGCTAGTCCACTAGAGAAACAGCCAGGAGAACTCGATGTATCTAGCGTTGAGCAAATGCTCGGCGAGCGTGCTGGTTGGCAGGCGGAATGGAAATGGGATGGCATTCGCGGCCAGCTCATTCGCCGAGAGGGCAAGACGTTCCTTTGGTCACGTGGTGAGGATTTGATCACTAACCAGTTCCCCGAGATCGCCAAGGCTGCCGAATCGTTACCCGATGGTACTGTCATTGATGGAGAGCTACTGGCATGGCGCGACGGTTTGCCCATGGAGTTCTCGGCCCTGCAGCGTCGTATCGGTCGTAAGAAGCCAGGGAAGAAGACCTTGCACGATATCCCGGTCATCATGCGTGCTTATGACTTGCTGGAAGTCGATGGTATCGATATTCGCGCGCAAACATTGCGTTCTCGCCGGCAGCAGTTGGCCGCACTTGCATCTGTATTTCCCCGCACATTCCAATTATCCGAGGTGATCGGCGCGCGCTCCTGGGTGCAGCTGCAGGCGTTGCGCGAGCAATCACGCGCCCGTCGCGTCGAAGGCTTGATGCTGAAATCACTGGACAGTGACTATGCGACGGGCCGCAAGCGTGGTGACTGGTGGAAATGGAAGATCGAGCCCCACACGATTGACGCTGTCATGCTGTATGCACAAGCTGGTCATGGCCGGCGTTCGAACCTGTATACCGACTACACCTTCGCCGTGTGGCGAGGTGATGAGTTAGTGCCCGTTGCCAAAGCGTATTCGGGCCTGAGCAATGCCGAGATTGACACACTGGACAAGTGGATTCGTGCGCACACGCGAGAGCGTTTCGGGCCGGTTCGATCTGTTGAGCCGTTACAGGTCTTCGAGTTGGCGTTCGAGGCGATCGCGCGTTCATCCCGACACAAGTCGGGCGTTGCACTCCGGTTCCCGCGAATTCGCCGTTGGCGACGCGATCTGTCGGCTGATCAAGCCGACTCACTGATGACGCTGGAACAACTGTTGTGACCCGAATTGCCGAGCGGCGCATCGATGCGTGGTTTGCGGCTCAAGGCTGGCAGGTGTTTGCGTTCCAACGCAAAGCCTGGACCGCCTTCGCGCAAGGTCAGTCCGGGCTCATACACTCGCCAACCGGGTCCGGCAAGACGCTCGCGGCCTGGCTCGGGCCGTTGCAGCAATATGGCGGTGAGCCGGGCAACGGATTGCGGGTCTTGTGGATCACGCCGCTTCGCGCATTAGCCAACGATACTTGCAATAACATGCAACGCGCCGCCGACGCATTAGGCAGCCCGTGGCAGGTGGGCGTGCGGACAGGTGATACCAATGCGAGCGCACGTGCCCGACAACGTCGCAAGCCGCCGGAGGCGCTAATCACAACGCCGGAGAGTCTGTCCGTGCTCCTGAGCTATGCCGATGGCGGCAAACTGTTCCGTCATCTGGATGCGGTGATTGTTGATGAATGGCATGAGCTGATTGGCAGCAAGCGCGGCGTGCAGCTGGAGCTGTGCCTTGCGCGTTTGCGCACGCTTCGTCCCGCATTATCTGTTTGGGGGCTGTCAGCGACGCTCGCGAATCTCGATCAGGCCATGACGGCGCTCTGCGGGCGCGCCGACAGGGCTGTCTTGATTGAAGGTGAAGCGCGCAAGGACATTGTCATCGATACGCTATTGCCAAAGTCGCTGGAGCAGTTTCCGTGGGCCGGCCGGCTTGGCCTCGCATTGCTTGAGTCGGTTGTTGCGCAAATCTCGGCAGCGAATTCAACGCTGGTTTTCACCAATACGCGTGCGCAAGCGGAGCTGTGGTTTGAAGCCTTGTTGCAAGCCCGCGGGGATTGGCTAGGCCGAATCGCTTTGCATCATGGCTCGATTGATCGGAAGCTGCGCCAGCGGATCGAGCAAGGCTTACGGGACGGTGAGCTGTTAGCCGTTGTATGCACATCGTCGCTGGATCTTGGCGTTGATTTTGCGCCGGTCGATCAGGTGATGCAGATCGGTAGCCCGAAGGGGGTTGCGCGGCTGTTGCAACGTGCCGGTCGTAGTGGTCACCAACCCGGCGCCGTATCGCGCGTCGTTTGTGTGCCCACCTATGCATTGGAGTTGGTCGAAATCGTTGCGGCGCGCAAGGCCTGGCAAGCACGCGATATTGAGGCAAGAGAACCGCTACGACGATCTCTGGATGTGCTGTCGCAGCACCTCGTGACGATTGCACTGGGTGGTGGTTTTGACCAAGAGCAGATGCTCGATGAAGTTCGCAGCACCTACGCATTTGCCGAGTTGGGCGATGCGCAGTGGCATTGGTGTCTGGACTTCATTACGCGGGGCGGGCAGGCGCTATCGGGTTATCCGCAGTTTCAGCGAGTCGTTGCTGAAGACGGTGTCATGCGCATGACGGAGCGCCGGCTATCACGCCAGCACCGAATGAGTATTGGTACGATCGCCAGTGACACGGCGATGCGCGTCAAGTGGTTGTCCGGCGGCTCACTGGGCACGATTGAGGAGTCCTTTGTGTCGCGATTGGACAAGGGTGATCGGTTCTTGTTTGCCGGGCGACTGGTCGAGCTGGTGCAAGTTCGTGACATGACCGCGTTTGTGCGGCGTGCCAAACGCGGCAAGAAGGCTGTGCCGCGATGGCAAGGCGGTCGTATGCCATTGTCGACACAGTTGGCCGATAGTATGTTGCGTGTACTCGAGCGATTCGCGGACGGCGCGCCCGACGACCCCGAGTTGGTCGTGTTGGCGCCATTGTTGTCGCATCAGGCGTCGGTGTCGCGTTTGCCGAGTCCGGGCAGCCTGTTGGTTGAGTGCTGTTCGACGCGGGAAGGGCATAGCGTGTTCGTTTATCCGTTTGCTGGCCGTCTGGTGCATGAAGGTCTGGCGACACTGGTTGCCTGGCGCATCGCTCAACAGTCGCCACGGACGTTCACGCTATCGGTGAACGACTACGGATTCGAACTGCTCAGTGCCGATCCGATTGAGGTGACGGAACAAGCGGTCCGCGGCTGGCTATCGCAGCGCGACCTTATTGAGCATCTAGTTGCCGGTATTAACCTTGGCGAAGCGGCGAAACGTCAGTTTCGCGACATTGCCCGTATCGCCGGGTTGGTGTTCTCGGGCTACCCGGGCAGTGGCAAGTCGACGCGCCAGATTCAGGCGTCCAGCGGTTTGATTTACGATGTGTTGCAGCGCTATGACGAAGACAATCTGTTGCTTGGGCAAGCGGCACGTGAGGTGCTCGAGGCGCAGCTTGAAACACGACGGATGGAAGCGACGCTGAGCCGACTGGCGCAGTACTCAGTGACCATCATAGAAACGCAGCGACTGTCACCATTCGCGTTTCCGCTCTGGGCTGAGCGATTGCAGAGCCAGATCATGTCCAACGAAACCTGGCAAGCGCGCGTCGCGCGAATGGCCGAACGGCTGAATGGCGCGAGCGATGATGCGGTGAAGGTCGCGACATGAGCGATGTCGACGCAATTGCCGCGCAGTGTGTCACTTGTTGCGGTGAATCGCTGGATCTACTGGCCGGCCGCGCGGTGTTCTGGGCCGCCAGGCGTGCGCTGCTCCTCGCAGACTGGCACCTCGGCAAGTCAGGCGTCTTCGGTCGGCGTGGCCTTGCCATTCCTGGCGGCGACGTTGACGCTGACCTCGAGCGCCTGCAGACCATGATTGACAGGCTCGATATTGCATCGATCTGGGTACTCGGTGATTTGATGCATGCGCCGCCGGTAGCCGCTGACGATTGGCCCGAA
Organism: Pseudomonadota bacterium; assembly: GCA_039033695.1. Taxonomy (GTDB): domain Bacteria; phylum Pseudomonadota; class Gammaproteobacteria; order Steroidobacterales; family Woeseiaceae; genus CALBPI01. Next base: position 20,801 of record JBCCCC010000026.1, read on the forward strand.
CGCGTCGCGCAATTCCTGCTGGCCAATCCGACGGTTCAGATGGCCGTCGTCGCTGGTAATCATGATCGCGTGCAGCGTGAGCACCTACCTGCGAGCCTCGGCCAGTTGATTGACTGGTACACTGGGCCAGTCGACATTGGACCTTTTCGTCTGGATCATGAGCCGGATAGCGTCGCCGGGCGCTTTGTGATCGCCGGTCACTTGCATCCGACGCGACGACTAGTGCTTGGTGCAGATCGCTTGCGTGCACCCGCGTTCTGGTTTCGCCGTCAGTATGCGGTGCTGCCGGCTTTCGGCAGCTTCACTGGCGGACACAACATTCGCCCGTCAGGCGATGACCGGGTCTTTGTTGCCGGCCCCGACAGCGTCATAGAGGTATCGCGACGATGAGTTTCAAGGATCACTTTTCGGGGCATGCAGAAGACTATGCCCGTTACCGACCAGGCTATCCCGAGCGCCTGTTTGAGTGGCTGGCGTCGGTCAGCCCGGCGCGCGATGCCGTATGGGATTGCGCGACCGGCAATGGTCAGGCGGCATTGCAGCTTGCGCGCGTTTTCAGCCGTGTGACAGCAACTGATGCCAGTCGCGAGCAGATAGAAGCCGCAACGGCATGTGACAACGTTGAGTACGCGGTCGCGCCAGCAGAAAACAGCGGTCTGGCGCCGAGCAGCATGGATGCGATCAATGTGGCTCAGGCACTGCACTGGTTTGATACCGAACGCTTCTATACGCACGCATTCGATGTATTGCGCCCAGGTGGCGTCTTGCTGGTGTCAAGTTACGGGCTTTGCCAGATCACGCCCGAGATCGACGTCATCGTGAACGGCCTGTACGGTGAGACACTGGATCGCTATTGGCCTCCCGAACGCCTGCTCGTGGAGCAGCAATATGCAGGTCGGCTTCCCGACTGGCCAGTCTTGGCGTCACCACCGTTCGCGATGTCGGTTGATTGGGCGCTGGATGACATGATCGGCTACCTTGGCAGTTGGTCAGCACTGCGGCGCTATAGAAAATCCCATCATGACGACCCATTGGTCGTTGTCCGCGAACAGCTGAGACCGGTCTGGGGCGCAGGTTCGCGCACCGTTGAATGGCCGTTGTTCGTGCATGCGGCCCGCAAGCCGGGCGCTTTTTGATAAGCTCTAGGCATGAGTGTTGTACCGCGAATACAAGGCAAAACGCTATTCGGCGAAGCCCGCTGGGAGGTATTGACCCAGCGTAGCAATGCGCAGGGTGCATGGCTGGTGCTGCATGCGTGGCTGGTTATCGCTGCGGCGATCGCGGTCGCTGTTGTCTGGACGCATCCTGTCACGATTCTCCTGGCCATTCTGGTTATTGGCTCCAGGCAGCTCGGTCTGGCGATCTTGATGCATGATGCGGCGCACGGCCTGCTGTTGAGCAATACGCGCTGGAACGACCTTCTGGGGCAATATTGTTGTGCCGCGCCAGTGGGTATCGATCTGCATGAGTATCGGCGCTATCACTTGAAGCACCATCGATTTGCCCAGCAACCCGAGGACCCTGACTTGGTGTTGTCGGCGCCGTTCCCCATTTCGCGTGCAAGCCTTACGCGCAAGATGGCCAGAGATCTGACCGGTCTGACATTTGCCAAGCTTAGAATACTTTCGCTACTCGCTGTCATCGTTGGCCGCCGAACGATGTTTCGATCTGATTGGTGTCTGATCGTTTCGCATGCCGTATTCGCGATGCTGGCGGCCTTGGCCGGTGCATTTTGGGTATACCTTGTGTTGTGGCTGTTGCCGATGGCGACATGGAATATGCTGGTGACGCGCCTGCGTAACATTGCCGAGCATGCCTGCATGACCAACGAAGCCGATCCCTGGCGGGTCGCCCGAACCACACACGCTTCCTGGTTGGCGCGTGTGTTCGTGGCGCCTTACTACGTCAATTACCACGGCGAGCATCATCTGTTCATGAGCGTACCTTGCTACCGATTGCCAGGTATCCATCAGGCGCTGGAGGATATTGATCTTACGCGGCAGCATGACATGCCGCAGGCATCCGGTTACTGGCAGGTGCTACGCCAGGTGACTGGAGCCACAGCATGACGCATATGCAGCGGCTACTCGTGGCCACACTGATCGTGTCAGTGTTATCCGGGTGTAGCCTCATGCGAGAGGGCTTTAGCAGCCGCGCCGGGGGCGCGGTGCCCGCTTCGGAACCTGTCCCAGCCGTGTTTGATGGGCAGCCCCGTGTTGTCCACGAGTTCGATATCGGCGATGACGCACAGACCGTGTTTGGCAACGTGCAGATCATTGAGGCCCGTGATTCGGATACGTTTTCTGACATTGCGCGCAGCTACGGGCTAGGTTACGACGAACTGGTGAATGCCAACCCGGGGGTCGACCCATGGTTGCCGGGCGCGGGTACGCGGATTGTATTGCCAACGCAGTTCGTGCTGCCTGAAGCCGAGCGGCGCGGCATTGTGTTGAATATTGCCGCCAAGCGTTTGTACTACTTTGTGCCGGCAACTGACAGTGAGCCTGGCCGCGTATTGACCTATCCGATTGGCATTGGGCGTGTCGGCTGGGCGACGCCGACGGGGTCGGCCGAGATCATTGCCAAGGCGGTTGACCCAGCCTGGTACGTGCCCGCGTCAGTTCGCAAGGAACACCGTGAAGCCGGCGACCCGTTGCCTGCCGTTGTGCCGCCAGGTCCGAACAATCCGCTCGGGCGCCATGTGCTCAAACTGGATATGCCGGGTTATCTGCTACACGGCACCAATCAACCGTACGGCGTGGGCATGCGCGTAAGCCATGGCTGCGTGCGTTTGTATCCTGAAGATATAGAGGCGTTGTACGCGATGGCCGGTTTGGGCACACATGTCACAATCGTCAATCAGCCGATTGTTGCGGGTTGGCGTGACAGGGAGTTCTATCTGGCGGCTTACCCAAGGCTGGAAGACGATGCACGTGACGAACAAACGCTGCTGGCAGAGTCGCTGGCGGCAATTCAGGATCGCCATTTCATGTTACGCGGCGAAAGTGACGGGCAGGTACTGGCGGAATTGCTGGCGAGCGGTAGTGGCGTCGCAACCGCAGTTACCGATGCCGGTCTGACGACCAAACCGCTGTACGTGCGCAATGTCGCGGCGCCACCTCAGGATGCACCGAGTCGCGAAGAGATTGCCGAGTTGCTCGACGAAATGATGCGCGAGACAGACGCGGCCACTGCCGCAGGCGCGCAATGAGCACTGATAGTGACTGGCTACGGGTGGTCCTCGAGCAGGCGCAGAGAAACCTCAAAGAGCGACCGCGCCCGCGCGCTCGAACCCGACCGCGCGATCAGGCGCACAAGGACAAGAAGTCCGCGTAGGGACTCGCTAGATCGATCGGTTGACTGCCGGCGGCGCGCCCGTTGTAGGTGTGCCAGAACATCCAGTCGCCGCGTTGGGACGTCTGCTGCAGATCATCGAGCATGCAAGCCATTGCTTTGCCCGTATAGGTGGTCTCGAGCGGCAGCGACCAGCGTTTTATGGCTTCGTCGACGGCATCGCACGAAGCCTGTGTCGTATCGGCGTAATCAGCACCAAGGTATTCACCGCGAATGGTTATCCGTGCTGCGGCATCATCAATACGCGGTATCCGGCTATCATAACGGTTGAGCAGTAGGCTAGTTTTCTCGCACAACCGCTGCATTGCAATGTCGTTGCATTGACTCGCCACCACAACCCGCACAGCCATGATGGTGGTCGGCCAGCCGAGCAGCGACAGCCCGACCGCCAATCCGGCGACCGTTCCCATCGTACCCGCGGCTACGTAGATACGCTGTGGCGGCTGGCTGCCATGCCATTGCGCGGCGAGCTCGAACGCGGCATTAACATAGCCGATACTGCCACGCGGCGATGTGCCGCCCATGGGCACGACCGCCAAGCGTCGATCATTGCGATCACGCAATTCGCGCATAAGTCGGAGGCGATTGGCTCGACGCATTGGTGTGGCGCGCAGCTCGCTATGATTTGCCTGGTGACGCACCAACGTGCCTTGAACATAATCTGTCATGCGCTGCGGCAACAGGAGGCTCACGCAGCCGAGGTCGTTGGCGCGCGCATGGATCGCCGTTGCCAATGCGTGATTCGACCCGACGCCGCCGAACGTGACAACTTGCTTGCAGTGCTGCTCACGCGCCCTGGCTAGCAAGTATTCAAGCTTACGAATCTTGTTGCCGCCATAAACGCTGTGAGTCTGATCGTCGCGCTTTACCCAGAGCTTTTGTTCGGTATGGCCGAGTCGCTGCAGTGGTGTCGGAAAATCGCCCAAAGGGAGTCGTGCAATACGGCGTGCCAGGGTCGGATACCGTTGCTCGAGGTAGCTAAAACCCATGGGGTGATTGCGGTTCATGACTGTCGCTCCTGATTGCTCGATCGATGCGCTCGCATCAGCCGCGCGGTGTCACTAGAATACGGGCAGCTTAGCAGCGTTTGCCCTTCTTGCCAGCGCTGCGCTATGGAGACGCTATTGCAGCACAGCGCCAAATCCGGGATGACCATCGTAGAAGCGCCTGGACGTGATCAGCCGATCAGCGCCGAAGCTGCGCCCGTTGCGGTTTTCCTGGGCCGTGCGGCATCGGGCCCGCTCAGCGAGCCCGTTGCCATCGCGAGTCTCGCCGACTACGAACGCGTGTTTGGTATGCCGCTGGCCGACAGTACGCTCGGTGACACGCTCGCACAGTTCTTCCAACATGGTGGTCGTCGCGCAGTTGTGGTGCGCTTGGCGAACAATGCACGCAGCAGTGTGATCGACCTGCCAACGGACGGCGAGCCGCTGCGCCTGGCCGCGGCGAATCCAGGCTCGGGCGAGCGATTACGCGTTTCCGTTGATTTTGACCGAATAGAGCCGGATAGCGAGCGATTCAATTTGACCGTGCAACGCATGGACGCGGCAGGACGGCACATCACTGATCAGGAGTTGTTCCCCCGATTGTCAGTTCGTCCAGGCGACGAACGCTTTGTGGGTAACGTTTTGACGTCGTCGTCGCTCGTTCGACTTGATGATGCGAGTGCGGCGGGCATGCTGCCACGAGCAACCGCCGCGCGTGTCAGCGATTTTGCGATTGACTATGTTGGCATTGCGAGAGTCGGTGCGGACGGTGACCAACTCAGCGACTACGATTTGATCGGCTCGGATCAGCATTCCACGGGCCTGTTCTCATTGCGCGCCACCGAGCATTTTGACTTTTTGTATGCTTGTGGTGCGCCGCAGACGCCTGTTTGTACGCCCACATTTATCTTTGCGGCGGAGCGTTATTGTGCCGAGCGCAATGCCATGTTGGTGATTGACTCGCCGCCGCATTGCGAGGACACTCAGGACGCGCTTGCCTGGCGTGCACGTGATGCGTTTCAGAGTGCGAGCATCATGACGTATTTTCCAACAGTAGTGCATCGCGAAGCTGATCCGGGTCATGATCAGCCGGCTGCTGGCGCGCTGATTGGTTTGCTCTGCAAGCAGGATGAGCAACAACATGTGTGGTCCGCGCTGGCAGACAATGTGCAACAAAACTCTGCCGCTTTGCATCGCGACTGGCTGCCGAGCACCGAGCTGGACAGTGATGATGCGTTGCGCCTGTTGCGCGCTGGGGTCAATCCGTTGTTGACCGGGATGCAACGACGCTTGCTGTTTCCTGGCCTGGTTACCGCGGCCAACGGTCGCGATCGTCAACGCGGGTCGCTGCCGCATCAGCGACTGGTCAAGTTTGTATTGCGAC